>NZ_JACBXC010000410.1 GCF_013870535.1 Streptomyces phytophilus
CCCCGCCGACCTCGACGACTACCGCGCCCACGGCGGCTACACCGCCCTGCGCAACGCCTTCGCCCTCGGTCCCGCCGGCGTCATCCGCGAGGTCACCGACTCCGGTCTCCTCGGCCGCGGCGGGGCCGCCTTCCCTACCGGGCGCAAGTGGCAGGCCACCGCCTCCCAGCCCGTCCGGACCCGCTACCTCGTCTGCAACGCCGACGAGTCCGAGCCCGGCACCTTCAAGGACCGCGTCCTGATGGAGGGCGACCCGTACGCCCTCATCGAGGCCATGACCATCGCCGGCTACGCCGTCGGCGCCCACCGCGGCTACCTCTACCTCCGCGGCGAGTACCCCCGCGCGCTCGCCCGCCTCGCGCGCGCCGCGGAACGCGCCCGCACCCGCGGCCTCCTCGGCGGCGACGTCCTCGGCCACGGCTACGCGTTCGACATCGAGATCCGCCGCGGCGCCGGCGCGTACATCTGCGGCGAGGAGACCGCGATCTTCAACTCCATCGAGGGCCACCGCGGCGAGCCGCGCACCAAGCCCCCCTTCCCCGTCGAGCAGGGCCTCTTCGGCAAGCCCACCGCCGTCAACAACGTGGAGACCCTGGTCAACGTCCTGCCGATCCTCGAACAGGGCGCCGCCGCCTACGCCGCCACCGGCACCCCGTCGTCCACCGGCACCAAACTCTTCTGCGTCGCCGGCACCGTCGCGCGCCCCGGCGTCTTCGAGGTCCCCTTCGGCGCCACCCTCCGCGACCTCCTCGACCTCGCCGGCGGCGCCCCGCCCGGCCTGCGCGCCGTGCTGCTCGACGGCGCCGCGGGCGGCTTCCTCCGGCCCGACGAGCTGGACGTGCCGCTGACCTTCGAGGGCGCCCGCGCCGCCGGCGCCACCCTCGGCTCCGGCGTCGTCCTCGTCCTCGACGACACCGTCGACCTGCCCCGCATCCTCATCCGCGTCGCGGAGTTCTTCCGCGACGAGTCCTGCGGCCAGTGCGTCCCGTGCCGCGTCGGCACCGTACGGCAGGAGGAGGCCCTGCACCGCATCGCCGACCTGCGCGGCGCCGCCGCCGCGGCCGACGTCGCGCTGCTGCGCGAGGTGGGCCAGGTCATGCGGGACGCCTCCATCTGCGGCCTCGGCCAGACCGCCTGGAACGCCGTGGAGTCCGCCATCGACCGCCTGGGAGCCTACGAATGACCAGCGTCCCGCTCGGCCTGCCGCGCCGCCGCGTCGAGTTCGAACTCGACGGCGAGACGGTCCACGCCCTGGAGGGCGACACGATCCTCGACGCCTGCACCGCCGCGGGCAAGGACATCCCGACCCTCTGCTACGGCGACACGCTCACGCCCAAGAACGCCTGCCGGGTCTGCGTCGTGGAGGTCGAGGGCGCCCGTACGCTCGCGCCCGCGTGCTCCCGCCGCGCGGAGCCGGGCATGAAGGTCCGTACGGGCAGCGAGCGCGCGCGGCACAGCCGCAGGCTGGTACTCGAACTCCTCGCCTCCTCCACCGACTTGTCGACGACGCCGCATGTCGCCGGCTGGATCGAGGAGTACGGCGCGGAGCCCGCGCGCTTCGGCCCGGACGCGGCGACCGTGGCGAGCCGCGGCGCGAAGGTCGACAACGACCTCTATGTGCGCGAGTACGGCAAGTGCATCATGTGCTACAAGTGCGTCGACGCCTGCGGCGACCAGTGGCAGAACACGTTCGCCATCGCCGTCGCGGGCCGGGGTTTCGACACGGTGATCGCCGTGGAGCAGGACGGGCCGCTGCCCGACTCGGCCTGCGTCTACTGCGGCAACTGCATCGAGGTCTGTCCCACCGGGGCGCTCAGCTTCCGGACCGAGTACGAGATGCGCGCGGCCGGCACGTGGGACGAGGGCGCGCAGACGGAGACGACGACGGTGTGCGCGTACTGCGGGGTGGGCTGCAACCTCACGCTGCACGTGCAGGACAACCGGATCGTCAAGGTCGGCTCGCCGCACGACAACCCCATCACGCGGGGCAACCTGTGCATCAAGGGCCGGTTCGGCTACCAGCACGTCCAGAACGTCCAGGGTACGGAGTGATCTTCGATGGGTCGGGTGACGGTGCGGCGTCCGGTGGTGCGGGTGCGCGGGGGGCGGGTGGACCGGCGGGCGGACACGCTGGTGGCGGAGGAGCCGCTGGAGATCCGGCTGGGGGGCCGGGCGCTGGCGATCACGATGCGGACGCCGGGGGACGACTTCGCGCTGGCGGCGGGGTTCCTGGTGAGCGAGGGCGTGGTGGCGCGCGGCGGGGAGGTGGCCGGGATCGCGTACTGCGCGGGGGCGGTGGACGGCGCGGAGGGCGGGAACACGTACAACATCGTGGACGTGCGCCTCGCCCCGGGCGTGCCTGTGCCGGACATCACACTGGAGCGGAACGTGTACACGACGTCGTCGTGCGGGCTGTGCGGGAAGGCGAGCCTGGACGCGGTCCGTACGACGACCCGCTGGCCCCTCGCCGAGGGTGACATGAATCTCACGACCGAGGTGCTGGCCGTGTTGCCGGACCGGCTGCGGGCCGGGCAGCGGGTCTTCGACCGCACCGGCGGCCTGCACGCCGCCGCGCTGTTCACGCCGGACGGGGAGCTGATCGACCTGCGCGAGGACGTGGGCCGCCACAACGCCGTCGACAAGTTGATCGGCCGTGCTCTCCAGCAGGACCGGCTCCCGCTGAGCGACACCGTGCTGATGGTCTCCGGCCGCGCCTCCTTCGAACTGGCCCAGAAGGCCGCGATGGCCGGGATCCCCGTACTTGCCGCGGTCTCGGCGCCCTCCTCCCTGGCCGTCGACCTCGCCGCCGAGACCGGGATGACCCTGGTCGGCTTCCTGCGCGGCGACACCATGAACGTGTACGCGGGCGAACACCGCATCGCCCCGCGCCTTACGGTCGCGGGCGTCTGATCGGCCAAGTCGCGTGCGCGGGCGCGGGGCCGGCCGGCGGGGTGCGCCCCCTGCGCCGGCCGGCCCCCGACGCCCGCGCGTCCGTGCCGCGGGCCGTCGCGCGTACGTGCCCTCTTGACCATGGCTTTGGCCCGTCCCTCTTGTCCCGGCCGGTCGTTCACCGAAGACTTGACGCAATGAGCAAAATGCACACCTGCGTTGGAGCGTGAGCGACCACCGTGACCGGGAAGAGAACCCTGCGCCCTCGGGTGCGGCCACTCGGGCCCCGCCCCGGCCGTCCGGACACCAGGGCGGACATCATCCGCGCCGCCAAGCGCATGTTCGCCCGCGGCTACGGCTCCTGCAGCCTGCGCGCCGTCGCACGTGAGGCCGGTGTCGACCCGTCCCTTCTCGTCCAGTTCTTCGGCAGCAAGGAGGGCCTGTACCTGGCCGCCATCGCGGACGTGATGCGCCCCGACGACGTGCTCGGGGGGATCCTCGGCGACACCTCGGACGGGCTCGGCGGGCGGCTCGCCGCGTATTACTTCGATCTGTGGGACGACGCCGAGACCAGGTGGCCCTTTCAGGCGATCCTTCTCTCCGCCGCCTCGTACCAGCCGGCCGCCGCCGTCCTGCGCGACTTCATCACCCGTGAACTGGTCGCCCGCGTCGCCGCCCGCGCCGTCAAGGACCGCGCGGAGCTGCGCGCCGGCCTCGCGGGCTCCCACCTCGTGGGCACGGCGCTGGTGCGCTACGTGGTGCGCTTCGGTCCGCTCGCCGAATTGCCCCGCCCGGAGCTGGCCGAGATCGTGGGCCGCACCATCGACGGCTACCTCTTCGGCCCCCTCCCGGCCGCCGCGCACTGACGCGCCGAGTCAACCTCACGGGTGTCTCCTGCGTCAGGGGTGGGGGCAGTGGCGTGCGGGACCGGCGGCGATCTAGAATCCCGAGCTAACTCAACAGATGTTGATAAAGGGCTTCGTGCCGTGATGGACTCGGCGCAATCGGCGCACCTGCCGGAGGGAGAGCAATGGCCTTCGACATACCGGGCTACATCAACACGGCCGGACGCGTCCAGGTCGACGACCTGGACCTCGACGCGTTCGCCGAGCGCCCGCTGTCCGCGGAGGCACTTCGCTGCCTGCGCTACATGTCGGACGTGGAGAGCCACACGGTCTGCTACCTGCGGGACGTGCTGGTCACCCCGTCCCACCGCGACCCGGACGTGACGGCGTTCATGTCGATGTGGGCCTTCGAGGAATTCTGGCACGGCGAGGCGATCGACTCCGTGCTGCGCGCCCACGGGCAGAAGGCCGACTACGACCACATCCGCGAGGTGCGCGAGGCGCAGGGACTCAAGGACCGGCTGGCGCCCATCTACCAGTCCATCGCGGCCAACGCCATCGGCGACGACTTCGTCGCCGTGCACATGACGTGGGGGGCCATAAACGAGTGGTCCGCGCACGCCGCGTACGGCAGCCTCATCGAGAAGGAGCAGCACCCCGAGTTGACCAAGCTGCTCGGCCGCATACAGCGCCAGGAATCGCGCCACCTCGCGTTCTACGCCAGCCAGGCCAAGGAGCGCCTGGAGCGCTCCCAGCGCGCCCGTTCGCTGGCCCGCTGGGTGACCGAGCGCTTCTGGCAGCCCGTCGGCTCCACCATCCAGCCGGTGGCGGAGACCCGGTTCGTGCTCCAGCACCTGCTGGGTGACGACGAGGGCGCCGCCGCCGTGCGCAAGATCGACGAGAAGGTGCACAAGCTTCCCGGCATGGCCGGGCTCAACCTGGTCCAGCGCGGCGTCGCGGGCTTCGGCGCCGGCGTGCCCGTGGGCGACATGGGCGCCGGCC
>NZ_JACBXC010000411.1 GCF_013870535.1 Streptomyces phytophilus
ACCCCGGCCGCGCGCGCGATCTCGGCGCTGTGGTTCCTCACCCCGCTCGCGCTGCTCGTCGTGGTGTGGCTGGTGGTCGTCGCGATCACCGATCCGCCACTGCGGGTCTTCCCCCAGGTCGGCGACGTGCTCTCGGCACTGGGCGACATGTGGTCGAGCGGCGAGCTGTTCGACCACCTCGGCGCGAGCCTGCGGCGCATGGGCATCGGCGCCGCGATCGCCATCCTCACCGCCCTGCCCTTCGGCATCGCGCTGGGCTCCAGCGCCGCGCTGTCGGCGTTCTTCTCCCCGCTGCTGCGGTTCTCCGTGGCGCTCGCGGGCATCGCCTGGATCCCCGTCGCCACGCTGTGGTTCGGCTACGGCGACAAGGCCGTGATCTTCATCGTGTGGAACGCCATGTTCTTCGCGATCACGTACAACGCGATGCTCGGCGTCCGGCAGATCCCGACCCAGCTGCTGCGCGCCGCGCGCAGCATGGGCACCACCCGGCTGCGGATGTTCTGGGAAGTGCTGCTGCCCGGCGCCCTGCCCAGCGTGGTCACCGGCCTGCGGGTCGGCCTCGGCTACGGCTGGCGGGGGCTGGTCGCCGCGGAGATCATCGCGAGCAACGCGGGCCTCGGCTACGCCCTGTTCCAGGCACAGAAGTACTTCCAGACCGACGTGATCATCGCCTCGATGGTCATCATCGGCGTGCTCTGGCTGCTGATGGACCGGCTGATGCTCGCCCCGCTGGAGAAGCGCACGGTGGAGCGCTGGGGCATGACCGGAGGGAGGGGCTGATGGCGTCGGACACGGCTGAGCCCGTACGGCGCACGCCCGCTGGGCGTACGCCGCGCAAGAGCGGCGCGAGCCCGGGCGTGGTACGCGCCCGGAAGGTCTGGCTCTGGCTCACCCGCCGCGCCGCGTTCCGCAACCTCGGCCCGTTCGTGCCGGTCATCGCGCTGTGGTGGCTGGTCGCGGAGATGGGCGTGTTCGACGAGGCGTTCTTCGTCGGCCCGCCGCGGGTGGTCGAGGAGTTCGGCGACCTGATGGAGAAGGGCATCCTGCCCGGCTACCTGACGGACTCGCTGACCAGGCTGGCGTACGGCGTCGGCTTCGGCCTCGCCATCGGCCTGCCGATGGGCTTCGTGGTGGCGATGTTCGCCAAGGTCCGCCGGTTCTTCTGGCCGATCCTGCTGTTCTTCCAGGCGGTCGCCGACATCGCCTGGCTGCCGATCGTGATCGTCTGGTTCGGCTTCAGCCTCACCGCGGTCACCTTCGTGATCGTCTACACGATCGTCTTCCCGCTGATGCTGAGCGTCGTCGCGGGTGTGGAGCAGGTGCCGCGCGAACTGCTGCGCGCGGCGCGCAGTCTCGGCGCCGGCCGGACGCGGGTGTTCTTCGAGGTCATCCTCCCGGGCGCACTGCCGTCCGTGGCGGGCGGCGTCCGCACCGGCCTCGGCTACGGCTGGCGCGCCCTGGTCGCCGCCGAGATCATCGTCGGCACCAGCGGCGTCGGCTTCATGATGTTCGACGCCCGCCGGGTGGGCGACATCAGCCAGGTGTTCCTGGGCATGGCAGTGCTGGGAATCCTGTGGTACGCGCTCGACGCCATGGTCCTGGCACCGTTCGAGCGAGCCACCGTCGAACGGTGGGGCATGGTACGGAGTTTGGAGGCCGACGGATGACGGCGCTGGAGATCACAGGACTGCAGAAGAACTACGTCGACGCGTACAGCGGCGAGGAGGTCACCGCCATCGGCGACGTCTCGTTCAGCGTGAACGAGGGCGAGTTCGTCTCCGTGCTCGGCCCGAGCGGCTGCGGCAAGACGACCGTGCTGAACATCGTCGCCGGCTTCGTGAACCTCACGGAGGGCGAGGTCGTCGTCGACGGCCGGGCGGTCAGCGGGCCGGGTCCCGACCGCGGCGTGGTGTTCCAGAGCCACGCGCTCTTCCCCTGGAAGACGGTGCTGGGCAACGTGGTCTTCGGGCTGCGGATGAAGGGCGTGCCGCGCGCCGAACGGGACGCCAAGGGCAAGGAGTTCCTGGAGCTGGTCGGGCTCGGCGGCTTCGGGCACAAGTACCCGCACGAGCTGTCCGGCGGCATGCAGCAGCGCCTGGGCGTGGCCCGCGTGCTGGCCAACGAGCCGGCGGTGATGCTGATGGACGAGCCGTTCGCCAGCATCGACGCCCAGACGCGGCGCAAGCTGCAGGAGGACCTGACCCGCATCTTCGAGAAGCGGCACCCGACGGTCTTCTTCGTCACCCACGACGTGGACGAGGCGGTGTTCCTCTCCGACCGGATCGTGGTGCTGTCCAAGCGGCCGAGCCGGGTACGGGAGATCGTCACCGTCGACCTGCCGCGGCCGCGGGAGTGGCGTACGGCGCTGGAGACGCCGGAGTTCCGGGAGATCGCGAACCGGGTCAACGAACTGCTCGTCGACGACGAGGGTGCGGCGGCCGGCGCGGACGAGGACCCGGGAGGTGCGACCGATGCCGACGGAACGGCAGTCGCTGGCGTTTAGGGCGCTGCGCAGCCCCACGATCCGCCGGCTGCTCATCCTGGTCCTGCTCATCGTCGTGTACCAGGTCTGGCTGACGGTGCAGGCGAGCGGCAAGGTCGACCCGGCGGTCGGCGACGAGCGCGACATGCGCGGGCGCTTCTCCGCCGACGTCGAGCTGGGCTTCCCGCCGGAGCGGTACCACATCCTGCGGATGCAGAAGCACGGCCGCATCGCCGGCACGGACGGCAACGTCGTGCATCTGCGCGGCGTGGCGCCGGCGGGTGTGGACGCGCTGGCGCGGGAGTACTGGATCGAGCGCATCGTGCCCCCGGAGGACGAGAGGCCGGCGGCGCGCTGAGCGCGCGGCCGGTGCGCCGAAGCCGGGAGCCCGTACGCACCCCCCTGGTCGGGTGCGTACGGGCTCCTGTTCCGCGGCCACGGGCCCGGGGCGGGCTCAGCTCCAGGTGCGGTCCCAGGCGGGGTTGTCGTTCCACTGCTTGGTGGGTGCGAAGAGCTTCTCGCCCTTCGCCAGGTGCTTGGCCATCTCCTTCTCGTCCAGTTCCACGCCGAGGCCCGGCGCGTCGGTCAGGTGGTAGAAGCCGTCCTTCAGCAGCGGCTCGCCGCCGGCGACGAGGTCGTTCCAGAACTTCACGTCGCTGGCGTGGTACTCCAGGCAGACGAAGTTCTCGGTGGCGGCGGCGATGTGCGCGCTGGCCATCGCGCCGATGGGCGAGCCCGCGTAGTGCAGCGGCATCGCCAAGCCCTGCTCGCGCGCGTAGTCGCCGATGCGCTTGGTCTCCAGGATGCCGCCGGCGGTCGCCGGGTCGGGCTGGACCAGGTCGACGGCGCCCTCGTCGACGAGGGTGCGGAACGCTTCGAGGCCATACATGTCCTCGCCGGTCATGGTGGGCACGTTGACGGCCCTGGTGATCTCCTTCCAGTCGTCGGTGCGGAACCACGGCACCAGGTCCTCCAGCCAGGCGAGGTTGTAGCGCTCGAAGCGGTTCGCCAGCCGGATGGCGGTGTTGACGTCGAAGTGGCCGAAGTGGTCCATGCCCATCGGGATGTCGTAGCCGACGGCGTCGCGCACCGCCTCGACGTACTCCGCCATGGCGTCCAGGCCCTTGTCGGTGATCTGCACCATGGTGAGCCCGTGCTCGGTCATGCCGTAGCCGCCGGGAGTGCCGTCGTACTGCTGGAGGTTGCCGCCGTACAGGCTCTTGCCGACGACCGCGCCCGGCAGGTCCTGCACGATTTCCAGGCCGAGGTCCATCTTGAGGAACGTGAAGCCCATCTCCACGCGCTCTTTCATGCGCTGCGCGTAGACCTTCGGGTCCTCCGACTCGGTGGTGTCGGTGTAGAGGCGTATCTTTCTGCGGTACGCGCCGCCGAGCATCTGGAACACCGGCACGCCGTACGCCTTGCCCGCCAGATCCCACAGCGCCATCTCGACGCCGGAGACCCCGCCGCCGCGGCGGCCGTGGTTGCCGAACTGCTTGAGGCGCCTGAACAGCATCTCGACGTTGCACGGATTCTCGCCGAGGAGCCGGCTCTTCAGCTCCAGCGCGTAGCGCTTGTCGGCGTCGTCGCGCACCTCGCCCCAACCGGAGATGCCCTGGTTGGTGTCGATGCGGACGATCGGGCTGGTGAACGGCACGCCGTCCAGCACCGCCACCCGCAGATCGGTGATCTTCAGCTTGCTCGGCTTCGACGCCCTGCCGACTTTCTGGGTGAGGAACTCGACCTGTTCCTCGGCCGGTCGGAATGCGAGTGCGCCGAGCCCGAGGCCGCCCGTGGCGGCGGCTGCCCCGAGTCCCAGGACGGTGCGCCTGGAACGCTTGCCGGGGCGGTTCTCGGATTCCTGCATGGGGGGTCCTCCGTAAGGATTCCGGGAAATCTGCGGGCTCACCATAGGGGCGGGGCCGGGGGCGTGGGAGCGGTCCCGCCGCGTTAGTTTCCGTATGCATTCATTAGGAAGGCGAATGAGTGCAGGAGGGGCCGCAGGATTCGCCGGGCGAATGGAGGTATACGCAACTCACCCTTAACGGTGGGGGGTCGGTGTACGTACGCTGCGCGCAACCCCCGCACCGACGCACCACGTACGGCGCAGTACCTGTACGTACCACGTACTACACGCGCCGTGCGGCGCACTACCGCACCATCAGGCAGCCGGCAGAGCACAGAAAGCGAAGGTGACGTATGGAACCCCCCGCGCACGACGGCAGTTCGCGCCGGTCC
>NZ_JACBXC010000412.1 GCF_013870535.1 Streptomyces phytophilus
CCCGCCGCACCCTCGAAGAGCTGGGCGGCGACCTCAGCGCCTACATCGGCAGCCACCCCATGGCCGGCAGCGAGCGCTCCGGCCCGCTGGCCGCCACCGCGGAGCTGTTCGAGGGCCGCCCCTGGGTGCTGAGCCCGGCGGAGACCACCGACACCGAGGTGCTGAACCTCGCGCTGGAGCTGGTCGCGCTCTGCCGCGCCGTGCCCGTGGTGATGGACGCCGACGCCCACGACCGCGCCGTCGCCCTCGTCTCGCACACCCCGCAGCTCGTCTCCAGCATGGTCGCCGCCCGGCTCCGGGACGCCGAGGAGGCCGCGGTCCGGCTGTGCGGGCAGGGCATCAGGGACGTCACGCGCATCGCCGCCTCGGACCCGGCCATGTGGATCGACATCCTCTCCGCCAACCCCGGCCCGGTCGCCGAGGTGCTGGCCGAGGTCGCCGCCGACCTGGACGAGACGGTACGGGCGCTGCGCGCGCTCCAGGCCGCAGACGACGCCAAGCGCCGCACCGGCGCGGCTGGCATCGAGGACGTGCTGCGCCGCGGCAGCGCGGGCCGCGAGCGCGTGCCGGGCAAGCACGGCGCCGCCCCCGCGGACTACGAGACCGTCACCGTGCTCATCGGCGACCGGCCCGGCGAGCTGGCCAGGATCTTCGCCGATGCCGGGGCGGCCGGGGTCAACATCGAGGACGTACGCATCGAGCACGCCACCGGCCAGCAGGCGGGCCGGGTGCAGCTCATGGTCGAGCCGCCGGCCGCGCACGCGCTCACCGCCGCGCTGCGGGAGCGCGGGTGGCCCCTGAGGCAGTGACGGGGGCCCGGGCAGGTAGCAGTAATCTAGTGCCGCACGAGTTCGGCTTTACTCCGTCGTAGACCTGAGGAAGGGTGTCGTTCGCCCCGTGGACAGCGCTGCCAGGGCCCAGCGGGCCCCCGTGATCGTCGCCATCGACGGCCCCGCCGGCACGGGCAAGTCGAGCACGTCCCGGGCTGTAGCCGCCCGGCTCGGCCTGCGCTACCTCGACACCGGCGCGCAGTACCGGGCGGCCGCCTGGTGGATGCTGGGCAACGGCGTGGACGTGGCCGACGCCGCGGCCGTCGCCGCCGCCGCCGAGAAGCCGCAGATCGTCTCCGGCACCGACCCGGGGGCGCCCACGATCACCGTGGACGGCGCGGACGCCGCGGGCCCGATCCGTACCCAGGAGGTCACCGCCGCGGTCAGCGCCGTCAGCGCGGTGCCGGAGGTGCGGACGCGGATCACCGCCCTGCAGCGCTCGATCGCGGCCGAGTCCGCGAAGGCCGGCGGGATCGTGGTCGAGGGCCGGGACATCGGCACGACGGTGCTGCCGGACGCGGACGTGAAGATCTTCCTCACCGCCTCCGAGGAGGTGCGCGCCGCCCGCCGCAGCGGCGAGCTGAAGGGCAAGGACGCCCGCGACCTGGCGGCCACGCAGGCGTCGCTGGCCCGGCGCGACGCCGCGGACTCCGGCCGCAAGGTCTCGCCGCTCGCCAAGGCCGGGGACGCCACCGAGGTGGACACGACGGAACTGACCCTGGAGCAGGTCATCCAGTACGTCGTGAGCCTCGTCGAAGAGAAGCAGCAGGGTCGGTGACAGAACCGGCCGGCGCGGTGCCGGAGACACGGGGTGCGCACGTCGGGCGGCGGATGTCCGCGCCGGTCATGCACGGCTACTTCAGGCCGCGGATACTCGGCGCCTGGCGGATGCCCGCCAGCGGGCCCGTGATCCTGGCCGGGAACCACTCCCACAACGTCGACGGCCCGCTGCTCATGGGGACCTCGCCGCGGCCGGTGCACTTCCTGGTCAAGCAGGAGGCGTTCGTCGGGATCGTCGGCTGGTACCTGCGGACCATCGGCCAGGTGGCCATCGACCGCACGACGGCCGACCGGGCGGCGATCACCCGCGCGCTGGGGGTGCTGGACGACGGCGGCGTGCTCGGGATCTTCCCCGAGGGCAGCAGGGGAGAGGGCGACTTCTCCTCGATCCGCGCGGGCCTCGCGTACTTCGCGGTGCGCTCCGGCGCCCCGGTGGTGCCGGTCGCGGTGCTGGGCACCGCGGAGCGGCGCAGCCGCGTCGTCAAGGCGCTGCCGCCGGTGCGCTCGCACGTGGACATCGTCTTCGGCGAGCCCTTCCAGGCCGGGTCGCCGGACGGGCGGCGTACCCGCAAGGCGATGGACGAGGCGACGCTGCGCATCCAGGACCGGCTGACCGCGCACCTGGCCGCCGCCAGGCGCGACACCGGCCGCTAGACCAGACTTGAGGCCGCGGGCCCGGCCACCGGGCCCGCGGCCGAGAACGCAAGGACGAGGAACGTGATGAGCGAGACCGGCATCTCCCCGGAGCAGGGCCCGGACGGCGCGCCCCGCGGCGACGAGCACGGGGAGCTGGGCGACGCCGAGTACGCCGAGTTCATGGAGCTGGCCGCCGAGGAGGGCTTCGACCTCGACGAGGTCGAGGTCGACCTCGCGCGGGCCGGGCACGGCCCGCTGCCGGTGGTGGCGGTCGTCGGCCGCCCGAACGTCGGCAAGTCGACTCTGGTGAACCGCATCATCGGCCGCCGCGAGGCCGTCGTGGAGGACCGCCCCGGCGTCACCCGCGACCGCGTGTCGTACGAGGCCGAGTGGGCGGGCCGCCGCTTCAAGGTCGTCGACACCGGCGGCTGGGAGCAGGACGTGCTCGGCATCCACGCGTCCGTGGCGGCGCAGGCCGAGTTCGCGGTGGAGGCCGCGGACGCCGTCGTCTTCGTCGTGGATACGCAGACGGGCGCCACGGACACCGACGAGGCCGTCGTGAAGATGCTGCGCCGGGCCGGCAAGCCGGTGGTGCTCTGCGCCAACAAGGTCGACGGGCAGTCCGGCGAGTCGGAGGCGGCGTACCTGTGGTCGCTCGGCCTCGGCGAGCCCCACCCGGTCTCCGCGCTGCACGGCCGCGGCACCGGCGACATGCTCGACGCGGTGCTCGACGCGCTCCCGGACGCGCCCGCGCAGACGTTCGGCGGCGGGCTCGGCGGGCCGCGCCGGGTGGCGCTCATCGGGCGGCCGAACGTCGGCAAGTCGTCGATGCTCAACAAGCTCGCCAAGGAGGACCGCGTCGTCGTGGACGACGTGGCGGGCACCACCCGGGACCCGGTGGACGAGCTGATCCAACTGGGCGGGAAGACCTGGCGGTTCGTCGACACCGCCGGCATCCGGCGGCGTGTCCACCTCCAGGAGGGCGCCGACTACTACGCCTCGCTGCGCACTGCCGCGGCGCTGGAGAAGGCGGAGGTCGCGGTCGTCCTCGTGGACGCCGGCGAGACGCTGGCCGTGCAGGACACCCGGATCATCTCCATGGCCGTCGACGCCGGGCGGGCCCTGGTCATCGCGTACAACAAGTGGGACGTGCTGGACGACGAGCGCCGGTTCTACCTGGAGCGCGAGATCGAGCGCGACCTCGTGCAGGTGCAGTGGGCGCCGCGGGTCAACGTCTCGGCCCGTACCGGACGGCACATGGAGAAGCTGGTGCCGGCGCTGGAGACGGCGCTGGCGGGCTGGGAGACGCGGGTGCCGACGGGCAGGCTCAACGCCTTCCTCGGCGAACTGGTGGCCGGGCAGCCGCACCCGGTGCGCGGCGGCAAGCAGCCGCGGATCCTCTTCGGCACCCAGGCGGGCACCAGGCCGCCGCGGTTCGTGCTCTTCGCCTCGGGGTTCATCGAGGCGAACTACCGGCGGTTCATCGAGCGGCGGCTGCGCGAGGAGTTCGGCTTCGAGGGCAGCCCGATCCGGATCTCGGTACGGGTGCGGGAGAAGCGGGGCCGCAAGAAGTAGCGGCCCCGGCTCCTGGCGGGGCCGCTACCGGCGGGGTCAGTCGTCGGCCGCGCGGTGGCGGTGCACGTGGAGGTGCGACCGCAGCCGCCCCGTGGACGGCAGTGACGGGCGGGCGTTCATGATCGCGTCGAAGCGGAGCTGCTCCTCGCCGGAGCGGTCCCCGGGCAGCGCCCGGAAGAGCCGGCGGTACTCGGCGAACAGGGCGTCGTAGATCGGCGTCCCCGAGGGGCGCGCGGCCGCGTGGGGCTCGTGGGCGGGGCGCATGCCGGGAATCGCGTGGTATCGGTGCACACCCGTGCAACGAAGGCGCGGTACGGAGGGATGCGGGTGCACGTTGCTCCGATCAGGTACGGGTGCTCCGAACGGGTTTGGGATCACGTGCCGGTGAGGGGCATCGTCGCCCCGACGAGCAGCCCGCGCGCGGCGGCCTGCGCCAGCGCCTCGCCGAGCAGGTCCTCGCGCGGCTGGCGGCCGATCGCGCCGGCGGGCGCGGCGTAGACGAGCACTTCCTGCTCCTTCGCCGCGGCGGCCCGCCAGCCTTCCGAGACGTGCAGCGGCTGGTGCGCCTGCCACCAGGCGGTCGGCGGCTGGCCGGCGGTGCCGGGCTGCATCACGGCGTGCAGCTGGCCGGCGACGAGCAGCACGGACCAACCGGTCGCCGGCGCCGGCGGCTTGACCATGTCCATCACGGGCAGGAAGCCGCTCTCGATGAGCAGCGGCAGGAAGTCGTCGCCGGGGCCCTCGGAGCCGGGCCGGACGACGGGCGCGGTGGGCTCGACGACCAGCGCGGGCCGGGCGTCCTCGCCGCACATCACCAGCCCGCAGGTGACGCCGAGCACGGCCTGCGCCTCGCCGTGGTCGCCGCCGGGGGCCGCGGGTGCCGGGGCGGCGGGC
>NZ_JACBXC010000413.1 GCF_013870535.1 Streptomyces phytophilus
GTTGTTCGGCCGTGCCGAACTCGCACCGGCCGCGCCGGCGAACCGATGACGGCGTCCATGAACCCCTCGTCCCGCTCCGCCTTCGCCAGCAGCAGCGCGGGCGGGTCGAAGCGCTCGCCGTACGCCGCCGCCAGCTCGCGGGCCCGCGCCGCGAAGCCGCGCAGCCCGCCCTCGTAGCCGTTGATGTACTGCAGCACGCCCCCGGTCCAGGCCGGGAAGCCGATGCCGAAGACCGAGCCGATGTTCGCGTCCGCGACGGACGTCAGCACGCCCTCCTCGACCAGCCGCACGGTGTCCAGCGCCTCCGCGAACAGCATCCGCTCCTGCAGGTCGCGCAGCGCGGGCGGCTCCTGGTCCGGCTTGGTGAAGTGCTCCCGCAGCCCCGGCCACAGCCGGGTCCGCCTGCCGTCCTCGTAGTCGTAGAAGCCCGCTCCCCCGGCCCGCCCGGTGCGGCCGAACTCGTCGACCATGCGGTCGATGACCGCCTCCGCCGGGTGCACGGGGTAGCTGCCGCCGGCGGCCTCGACGGCCGCGCGCGTCTCGTTGCGGATCTTCCGCGGCAGGGTGAGGGTCAGCTCGTCCAGCAGGGACAGCACCTTGGCCGGGTAGCCGGCCTGGGCGGCGGCCTGCTCGACGGTCGCGGGCTCGATGCCCTCGCCGACCATCGCCACGCCCTCGTTGATGAAGTGGCCGATCACGCGGGAGGTGAAGAAGCCGCGCGAGTCGTTCACGACGATCGGGGTCTTGGAGATCTGGCGTACGAGGTCGAAGGCGCGGGCCAGCGCCTCGTCGCCGGTGCGCTCACCCTTGATGATCTCGACCAGCGGCATCCTGTCCACGGGTGAGAAGAAGTGCAGCCCGACGAAGTCGCCCGGGCGGGCGACGCCTTCGGCGAGCAGCGTGATGGGCAGGGTGGAGGTGTTCGAGCAGAGCAGGGCGTCGGGCGCGACGACGTCCTGGATCTCCTGGAACACCTTGTGCTTGAGCGCCGGGTCCTCGAAGACCGCCTCGATCACGGCGTCGCAGCCGGCCAGCTCCGCCGGGTCCGCGACGGGTGTGATGCGGGCCAGCAGCGCGTCCCGCTTCTCCCGCGTCGTACGGCCCTTGGCGAGCTGCTTGTCGAGCAGCCCGGCGGAGTACGCCTTGCCCTTCTCCGCCGCCTCGACCGACACGTCCTTCAGCACCACCTCGATGCCGGCGCGCGCGCAGGAGTAGGCGATGCCGGCGCCCATCATCCCGGCGCCCAGCACGGCGACCTTCGCCACCCGCCGCTCGGCGGGGCCGGCCGGGCGGGAGCGGCCGGCGTTGACGGCCTGGAGGTCGAAGAAGAACGCCTGGATCATGTTCTTCGCGGTCTGTCCGACGGCCAGGTCGACGAAGTAGCGGGCCTCGATGACCTGGGCGGTCTCGAAGTCGACCTGGGAGCCCTCGACGGCCGCCGCCATGATGTTGCGCGGGGCGGGGAACGGGGCGCCGCCCAGCTGCTTGCGGAGGTTGGCGGGGAACGCGGGGAGGTCGGCGGCGAACTTCGGGTTCTTCGGGGTGCCGCCGGGGATCCTGTACCCGGGCTCGTCCCAGGGCTGCCGGGACTCCGGGTGCGCGTCGACGAACGCGCGGGCGGCGGCGCGCAGTTCCTCCTCGGTCCCGACGACCTCGTGCACGAGCCCGTTCTCCAGCGCCCGCCGCGGCCGGTACTGGGTGCCCTGCAGCAGCACCTTCAGCAGCGCGTCGGTGATGCCCATCAGCCGTACGGTACGGGTGACGCCGCCGCCCGCGGGCAGCAGGCCGAGGGTGACCTCGGGCAGCCCGATCTTCGAGCCGGGCGCGTCGAGGGCGACGCGGTGGTGGCAGGCGAGCGCGATCTCGTAGCCGCCGCCCAGGGCGGCGCCGTTGATCGCGGCGACGACGGGCTTGCCGAGCGTCTCGATGCGGCGCAGCGCGCTCTTGACGGCCATCCCGGTGTCGAACGCCTCGCGGGCGTGCTCGCGGTCGATGCGGATGAGGTCGTTGAGGTCGCCGCCGGCGAAGAAGGTCTTCTTCCCGGAGGCGAAGACGATGCCGCGCACGCCGTCGCGCTCGGCCTCAAGCCGGTCGGCGACGGCGGTGAGCGACTGGATGAAGTCCGCGTTCATGGTGTTGGCGGACTGGTTCGGGTCGTCCAGGACGAGGGTGACGACACCGGTGTCGTCCTGCTCCCAGCGGATCGTGTTCGTGTGGCTCATGGCTGTGCTCATACGGGAGGTCTCCGTGTGGCGGGGGCGGGACGGGGTCAGAGGCGCTCGACGACGGTGGCGATGCCCATGCCGCCGCCGACGCAGAGGGTGGCGAGGCCGTAGCGCAGGTCGCGGCGCTCCAGCTCGTCGACGAGGGTGCCGAGGATCATGGCGCCGGTGGCGCCGAGGGGGTGGCCCATGGCGATGGCGCCGCCGTTGACGTTGACCTTGTCCAGGCTGACGCCCATGTCGTCGGCGAAGCGCAGTACGACGGCGGCGAACGCCTCGTTGATCTCGATGAGGTCGATGTCGTCGATGCCGAGGCCGGCCTTGGCGAGCGCCTTGCGGGTCGCGGGCGCGGGGCCGGTGAGCATGATGGTGGGCTCGGAGCCGGTGACGGCGGCGGAGACGATACGGGCCCGGGGGGTGAGCCCGTACCGCCTGCCGACCTCGGCGGAGCCGACCGCGACGAGGGCGGCGCCGTCGACGATGCCGGAGGAGTTGCCGGCGTGGTGGACGTGGTCGATCCGCTCCACCCAGTGGTACTTCTGCAGGGCCACGGCGTCGAAGCCGCCCAGCTCGCCGATGTCCGCGAACGCCGGCTTCAGCCTGGCCAGGCTGTCCGCGGTCGTGCCCGGCCTGACGTGCTCGTCCCGGTCCAGGACGGTCAGCCCGCCGCGGTCCACGACCGGCACCACGGAGCGCTCGAACCGGCCCTCCTTCCACGCCTGGACGGCCCGCTCCTGCGACATCGCGGCGAACTCGTCGACGTCCCGGCGGCCGTAGTCCCCGATCGTGGCGATCAGGTCGGCGCCGATGCCCTGGGGGACGAAGCCGACCTCCATGTTGGTCATCGGGTCGTTGAACCAGGCGCCGCCGTCCGAGCCGATCGGCACCCGCGACATCGACTCCACGCCGCCGGCGAGGATCAGGTCCTCCCAGCCGGAGCGGATCTTCGCCGCGGCGATGTTGACGGCCTCGAGGCCCGAGGCACAGAAGCGGTTCTCCTGCACGCCGGCGACGCTGTCGGGGAGCCCGGCGGCGATGGCCGCGATCTTGGCGATGTCGGAGCCCTGGTCGCCGTGCGGGCTGACCACGCCGAGCACCACGTCGTCGACGGCGGCCGGGTCGAGGTCCGGGAAGCGGCGGCGCAGCTCGTGGACGAGTCCGACGACGAGGTCGATCGGCTTGGTCCCGTGCAGGGCGCCGTTGGCCTTTCCGCGGCCGCGGGGGGTGCGGATCGCGTCGTAGACGTAGGCGTCGGTGACGGACGGCCTGGCGGTTGTGGTCACGGTGGTGCGCCTCTCAGGAGAGCAGGGAGCGGCCGATGATCTCTTTCATGATCTCGGTGGTGCCGCCGTAGATGGTCTGGACACGCCCGTCGGTGAAGGCGCGGGCCACGGGGAACTCGCTCATGTAGCCGTAGCCGCCGTGCAGTTGCAGACAGCGGTCCGCGGTGCGTTTTTGCAGCTCGGTCGACCACCACTTGGCCATCGAGGCGTGCACCGCGTCCAGCTCGCCGGCCGCGAGGTCCTCGATGCAGCGGTCGACGAACGTCCGGGTCACGGCGCACTCGGTGGCCATCTCGGCGATCTCGAAGCGGATGTGCTGGAACCGGCCGAGCGCCCGGCCGAACGCCTCGCGCTCCTTGACGTACGCCGTGGTGGCCTCGACCAGGTGCTCGGCGGCGGCGACCGCGGCGACGGCGATGGCCATCCGCTCCTGCGGCAGGTTCGTCATCAGGTGGCCGAACGCGCCGTCGCGCTCCCCCAGCAGGTTGTCCTTCGGCACCCGTACGTCGGTGAAGAACAACTCGGCGGTGTCCTGGGCCTTCTGGCCGATCTTGTCGAGGTTGCGGCCGCGCTCGAAGCCGGCCGCACCGCGCTCGACGACCAGCAGGCTCAGCCCGTGCGCGCCGCCCTCGGGGGTGGTCCTGGCGACCACGACGACGAGGTCGGCGAGGATGCCGTTGGAGATGAACGTCTTGGCGCCGTTGAGCAGCCAGTGGTCGCCGCGGTCCGCCGCGGTGGTGCGGATGCCCTGGAGGTCGGAGCCGGCGCCGGGTTCCGTCATGGCGATGGCGGTGATCAGCTCGCCGGTGCAGAAGCCGGGCAGCCAGCGCCGCTTCTGCTCGTCGGTGGCCAGGGACGTCAGGTACGGGCCGATGACGTCGTTGTGCAGTCCCACGGCCAGGCCGGCGGCGCCGGCGCGCGCGAACTCCTCGGCCAGCACGGCCGCGAAGCGGTAGTCGTCGTGACCGCCGCCGCCGTACTCCTCGGGGACGGCGAGGCCGAGCAGGCCCTGCCGCCCGGCGGCGAGCCAGGCGTCGCGGGAGACGATGCCGTCGGCCTCCCACCTCTCGTAGTGCGGGGTGACCTCCTTGGCGAGGAAGGTCCGCACGGTCTCGCGGAAGGCCGTGTGCTCGGGCCCGTACAGCCGGCGTTTCAACGCTCCTCCTCGGTGGGGCCCGCGGCGGGGTCCCCGGGGGCGGGGGTCA
>NZ_JACBXC010000414.1 GCF_013870535.1 Streptomyces phytophilus
GTCCGGCACCACCAACGGCCGCCTCGCCGCCGAGGGCTTCGACCGCCTGGCCGAACGCTGCGGCCCCGGCAGCGGCCTGGCCGCACTCGGCGCCGCCAACGCCGAGCGCCGCGTCGTCTTCTCCGACACCCAGGCCCGCCCCGTGCAGGTCTCCACCAGCTTCGAATGGTCCGGCAAGGAGGCGCACGACCGCCGCTACGCCCCGTTCACCGTCAACACCGAGCACCGCAAGCCCTGGCACACCCTGACCGGACGCCAGCACTTCTACCTCGACCACGAGTGGATCCGCGAGTTCGGCGAGCAACTGCCCGTCTACCGCCCGCCGCTGGACCTCGCCGCACTCGGCGAGCAGCCCCGCGGCGACGGCACCGGACAGCGCTCGGTCACGGTCCGCTACGTCACCCCGCACTCGAAGTGGTCCATCCACTCCGAGTACCAGGAGAACCTGCTCATGCAGACCCTCGCCCGCGGCGGCCCCGTCATCTGGCTCGCCCCCCAGGACGCCGACGCCATCGACGTCGCCGACAACGACTGGATCGAGGCCGTCAACGCCAACGGCGTCGTCGTCGCCCGCGCCGTCGTCTCCCACCGCATGCCGCCCGGCACCGTGTTCATGTACCACGTGCAGGAACGCCTCGTGAACGTCCCCAAGTCCGAGGCCACCGGCCGCCGCGGCGGCGTCCACAACGCCCTGACCCGGCTGCTGATCAAACCCACCCACCTCATCGGCGGCCACGCCCAGCTCTCCTTCGCCCCCAACTACTACGGGCCCACCGGCAACCAGCGCGACGCGGTCACCGTCATCCGCCGCCGCGCCCAGGAGGTGACCTACTGATGCGCGTCATGGCACAGGTCGCGATGGTCATGAACCTCGACAAGTGCATCGGCTGCCACACCTGCTCCGTCACCTGCAAGCAGACGTGGACCAACCGCAGCGGCACCGAGTACATGTGGTTCAACAACGTCGAGACCCGCCCCGGCCAGGGCTACCCGCGCGGCTACCAGGACCAGGAGCGCTGGCGCGGCGGCTGGCGGCTGAAGAACGGCCGCCTCGTCCCGCGCAGCGGCGGCCGCGCCCGCCGCCTCGCCCGGCTCTTCGCCAACCCCGAACTCCCCTCCCTCGCCGACTACTACGAGCCCTGGACGTACGACTACGACAACCTCACCACCGCGCCCCTCGGCGACGACGTGCCCACCGCCCCGCCCCGCTCCCTCGTCGACGGCCGCCCCACCGCCGTCACCTGGGGCCCGAACTGGGACGACGACCTCGGCGGCGGCCCCGAGCACCTGGCCGGCGACCCGATGCTCGCGCGCATGAGCGAGAAGGTGCGGCTGGAGTACGAGCAGGCGTTCATGTTCTACCTGCCGCGGATCTGCGAGCACTGCCTGAACCCCTCGTGCGTCGCCGTCTGCCCCTCCGGTGCGATGTACAAGCGCATCGAGGACGGCATCGTCCTCGTCGACCAGGACCGCTGCCGCGGCTGGCGGATGTGCGTGACCGGCTGCCCGTACAAGAAGGTCTACTTCAACCACCGCACCGGCAAAGCCGAGAAGTGCACGATGTGCTACCCGCGCATCGAAGCCGGTCAGCCCACCGTCTGCTCCGAGACGTGCGTCGGCCGGCTGCGCTACCTCGGCGTCATGCTCTACGACGCCGACAAGGTCGGCGAGGCCGCCGCCACCGAGGACGAGCAGGGCCTCTACGAGGCGCAGCTCGGCTGCTTCCTCGACCCCGACGACCCCGAAGTGGCCCGCGCCGCCGAGGACTCCGGCATCCCGCACGACTGGATCACCGCCGCCCGCCGCTCCCCGGTGCGGGCGCTGATCAGCACGTACCGGATCGCGCTGCCGCTGCACCCGGAGTACCGCACGATGCCGATGGTCTGGTACGTCCCGCCGCTGTCCCCGGTCGTGGACTCGCTGACCGCCACCGGCCACGACGGCGAGGACCCCGCCCGCCTCTTCGCCGCCATCGACGCGCTGCGCATCCCGGCCGCCTACCTCGCCGAGCTGTTCACCGCCGGCGACACCGCACCCGTCGAGGCCGTGCTGTGCCGGCTGGCGGCGATGCGCTCGCACATGCGGCGCGTCAACCTCGGCGAGGAGCGGGACCCGGCCATCGCGGAGGCCGTCGGCATGGACACCGACAGCATCGAGGCGATGTACCGGCTGCTGGCGATCGCCAAGTACGAGGACCGCTACGTCATCCCCACCGGCTACACCACGCAGGACGGCGGCGGCCCCGGAGCCGACCCGTCCGGCCTGTCCGGCTGCAGCCTCGACGGCGACGGCGGCCCCGGCATGTACGACGCCGACGCCTTCCACCGCCCGCTGCCCGACCCCCGGCAGGGACCCGGACCGCACGCCCACCCCGAGCCGGAGCACGCCGGAATGCCGCTGCGCGGCCGCGTCAACCTCCTGGACTGGGACGGCACAAGCCGCCCCGCCGGGCTGTTCCCCCGCCCGAAGGAGCAGCCGTGACGGCCCGCCGGGCGCTGCTCCACCAGGCGTCCTCCCTGCTCCTGCTCCACCCCGGCGACGACTGGCCCGAGCGCTGCCGCCTGGTACGCACCGCACTCGCCGGCGCCCCCGGCCGGCCCGCGGCCCTCCTGCTCCGCTGCTGCGACACCCTCGCCGGCGTACCCGTGCTCACACTCTCCGACCGCTACGTCACCACCTTCGACCGCAGCCGCCGCCGCACCCTGCACCTCACCTACTACACCGACGGCGACACCCGCCGCCGCGGCGGCTCCCTGCTGCGCTGGCAGCGGCTCTACCGCGACCACGGCTGGCAGCCGCCCGCCGACGAACTGCCCGACTTCCTGCCGCTGGCCCTGGAGTTCGCCGCCCGCTGCCCCGGACCCGGACGCCGCGCGCTCCAGGACCACCGCGCCGCCATCAGCGGGTCGACGCCCTTGGCGTGCGGCTCGCGCTCGCGCTGGGCGCCGAGGCGGGCGCGGAGGGACAGCGCCGTCGCCGTGAGGATGGTAGCGATCAGCGCCAGCACCACCGGGGCGGCGACGGGGACGCTCGGCAGCGTACCCACCGAGTTCCACAGCCGGGATCCCGCCCAGGCCAGCACCCCCGCCACCACGAAGATGCCGGCCAACATCCCGACGTGCAGTTGCCTCACCGAACGCGCTCCTCCCAGAACTCCCAGAGATCGTAGCCCCGTAGGGCCCTCAGGACGCGCTCAGTCGGGCAGCCGCAGTTCGAGGTCCGCGCGCTGCCGCACACCCTGCCGGCCGACGTGCGCCAGCAGCTCGGCCACCGGCCCGTGCCCCGGCAGCTCGGCCGCGGGGTCCACGTCGTGCCACGGGACGAGGACGAAGGCGCGCTCGTGCGCGCGGGGGTGCGGGAGCGTCAGGGCGGGGTCGTCGGAGAGGACGCCCTGGTACGCCACGATGTCGACGTCGAGCGTGCGCGGCCCCCACTGCTCGTCCCGTACGCGCGCGAACGCCTCCTCGACGGCGTGCGCCCGCTCCATCAGCGACGCGGGCGGGAGGGTGGTCCGTACGAGCAGGACGGCGTTGAAGAACGTCGGCTGGCTGCCGGCCTCGACGCCCCAGGGCTCGGTCTCGTAGACCGGTGAGACGGCTTTGACGCGGAAGCCGGGGGTGTCTTCGAGGGCGTCGACGCAGCCCTGGAGGGTCTCCAGGCGGTTGCCGAGGTTGCTGCCGATGGACAGCACGGCGCGCTTGGGGTTCTGCAGGGTCGAGTCGGCCGCGTCGACCTGCTCGACCACGGAACGCGGCACTGGCTGCACGGTCGGGTCGCTGCGATTCAATGGTCAACCTCTGCTTCGGGTGATGGTGATGGTCACGTCGTCGAACGGAACGGTGATCGGCGCGTCCGGCTTGTGCACCGTCACCTCCACCTGCTGTACGGGCGCGTGCGTCAGGCACTGCGCGGCGATGCGCTCGGCGAGCGTCTCGATCAGGTCCACCGGCTCGCCCTCGACGATGGCGACGGCCTCTTCGGCTACGACGCCGTAGTGCACGGTGTGCGCCAGGTCGTCGGCGGCGGCGGCCGGGCGGGTGTCGAGGTGGAGGACGAGGTCGACGACGAACGGCTGGCCTTCGGCGCGCTCGTGCGCGAAGACGCCGTGGTGACCGCGGGCCCTGAGGCCGTGCAGCGCGACTCGGTCGGCTTCGGTCATGGCTCGTCTCGCCTCGCCTTCTGCGTCTTGCTGCCCTGCGTCGGTTGCTTGTGCGGTCGGGTCTTCTGCTGCTCGTTTCGGTCGGTGTGCGGTGCCGGCGGGGGTTGCCGAAGTCGAAGCGGCGGTGTTGCGATGCCCGGCCCTGCCCCCGGGCCCTCGATCGAATGTACCTGCGGCCGCTGACACGCCGTACGACCGGGGCTGCTCACGGCCGTGCCGCGGGGGTGCGGCCGCGTCTACGGGGAGGGTCGACGGGACAGCGGTATGGAGGGTGACGGCGGCTCTAACGGTCTATGAACGCGATCCAGGGCTTGGGAGACGGCTGCGGGGCGGTGGAGCGCCTCTCCCGTACGCGAGAGGGGATGGGCGATAGGCGATGCTTGCCCGCACTCCCGCCCCAGGGTAGGCCCCTGCTCTGACAGCTCTTGCCCTACGGACACGGCCGCGCGCCCCTACGCCGGGTCCACGCCCCTACGCCCCCGGCCCTCCAGCGCCGACGCGACCCGTACCGCATCCGCCGTCGGCCGTACCTCGTGCACCCGCACCG
>NZ_JACBXC010000415.1 GCF_013870535.1 Streptomyces phytophilus
GCCGCCGGGTCGCCCTTGTGCGATCCGGCCTCCACGGCCCTGTCCGCGCCTGTACGGCCCGCGGAGCCCCCGGACGCCGCGGACCCCGGGTCCCCGGCCGGGAGCGCGTCCCACGGCACCTGGCGGGCGCGCAGGTCGTCGCGGATCCGCTCGGCGAGGTTGCGGGTGTCCCTGTGGTTCATCAGCGCACCGGCGGCCGCGCCCAGGAGGAACGGGGCGAGGGTCGGCAGGTTCCGCACGGTGCGCTTGAGTACCTGCTGCCGCAGCCGGCGGCGCATGGGGCCGCCGAGTACGGCGTCGAAGCTCACGAGCCTGGCCGTGTCGATGCCGCGCTCGTCGGTCCAGGCGCCGAGGTACGCCATGGCCCGCTGCCGCGCCGGGCCCACCGCCCGTACCCCGTACACCTCGTGCAGCTCGGCGATCAGCTTCAGCTCTATCGAGGCCACCCCGACGATCTCGGCGGCCAGCTCGGCGGGCATCGCAGGCGGCGCGGGCATCATCGCCGCCGCTCCGATGCCCGCGCCGACCGTGGCGCTCCCCTTCACCGCTCCGGCGATCAGCCGGTCGGCGATCTCCTCCGGGCCGAGCCCGGGGAACTGCCGGCGCAGGGTCGCCAGGTCGCGGACCGGGATGCGCGGCGCCGTGTGCACGATGGCGTCCGCCACCCGCTCAAGCGCCGCCCGGACGCGCCGGTCGGGGCGCGTCCGCTGCAGGATCCCGGTCTTCGGCCCGGCGGGTCCGGCGCCGGCCATGGGGGCCACGGCCGGCCTCAGGCCGCGCAGTCGCGGCAGATCGGCTGGCCGTTCTTCTCCGCGGCCAACTGGCTGCGGTGGTGCACCAGGAAGCAGCTCATGCAGGTGAACTCGTCCTCCTGGCGGGGCAGGACCCGCACGGACAGCTCCTCGTTCGAGAGGTCCGCACCGGGCAGCTCCAGCCCTTCGTTCTGCTCGAACTCGTCGACGTCGACGGCGGCGGCCGACTTGTCGCTGCGCCGCGCCTTCAGCTCTTCGATGCTGTCTTCGTTGACGTCGTCGTCTGTCTTGCGTGGGGTGTCGTAGTCCGTTGCCATTCTCGCTCTCCCCCTCCGGGTGGTCAGTGAGTCTCCAGCGCACGTAACGCATGAGAGGCCGGTCTTGTGCCCGACCCGAAGCGGAGATTTTGCCTCACATCAAGGTCTGTTACTCAATCGACACCCAGCCGCCCCCCGCAGGGGTGATCGCGGCCGGATGGCGAAAGGGACCATACGCGGTCCCGCGCCCTTCTCGTGCACGCCACCCCGTGTACTTCCCGTGACCGCATCCTGCGGAAACGCGGATCTTACGGGCTTTTCCCGGAATACGGCGATGACGCAGCGCACACGGGCGGGTTTTCCGTAATGTGACGTATCACACAGTCTGCATGGGCAGGGCGACGCGAATCACCAGGCCACCGCCCTCGCGCGGCTGTGCGGTCACCGTCCCGCCGTGCGCACGGATGACGGATCTCACAATGGACAGCCCCAGTCCTACCCCCTTGTCGCTGCCGGTACGCTCCGTCCGCAGCCGCCGGAACGGCTCGAAAAGGTTGTCCACCTCGTACGCGGGAACGACCGGTCCGGTGTTGGCGACCGTCAGTACGGCGACGCCGGGCTGCGCCTCCGTCCCCACCTCGACCCAGCCCCCCTCCGGGACGTTGTACCGCACGGCGTTCTGCACCAGGTTCAGCCCCACCCGCTCCAGCAGCACCCCGTTCCCCTGCACGTACGCGGGCTTGCGCACCCCGCGCAGCTCGACGCCCCTGGTCTGCGCCTCGCCGCGGGCCTGGTCCATGGCCTGGGAGGCCACCTCGGCGAGGTCGACGGGCTTTCTGTCGACGATCTCGTTCTCGCTGCGGGCGAGCAGCAGCAGGCCCTCCACCAGCAGCTCGCTGCGCTCGTTGGTGGCCAGCAGGGTCTTGCCGAGCTGCTGCAGCTCCGGGGACGCCTCCGGGTCGGAGAGCTGCACCTCCAGCAGGGTGCGGTTGATCGCCAGCGGGGTGCGCAGCTCGTGCGAGGCGTTGGCGACGAAGCGCTGCTGGGAGTTGAACGCCCGATCGAGGCGGTCGAGCATGTCGTCGAAGGTGTCGGCCAGCTCCTTCAGCTCGTCGTCGGGGCCGTCCAGCTCGATGCGCTTGTGCAGGTCCGAGCCGGCCACGCTGCGGGCGGTGCGGGTGATGCGGCCGAGCGGCGAGAGCACGCGGCCCGCGACGACGTAGCCGAAGGCGAAGGCCAGGACCGTCATCCCCAGCAGGGCGAGGAGCGACTTGCGCAGCAGGGAGTCCAGGGCGAGCTGGCGCCGCCGCTCGATGCAGGCTTCGAGGATGCCGTTGAACTGGTCGTACGTCTTCGCGTCCGAGACCTCGGGGCACGGCCCGCTGGCCACCTGCACCGTCCCGCTGCTCTCCAGCAGCTTGAACGGGGTCGCGAAGCTGTCCAGGGCGGTGGCGGCCAGCAGATAGATGATGGCCAGCAGCACCATGCCGGCCATCAGGAACATGCCACCGTAGATCAGCGTGAGGCGTATCCGGATGGTCGGGCGCAGCCAGTACGGCGCCGCGGCCTCCCGGGGGTCCCAGGTGGGCTTGGGCGGGGTGCCGGCGGGCAGCTCGTCGGACGCGGAGCGTCTGTTGTCGTCCATGGGGCCATCCGTCGGGTGCGTGGGGGCGTCAGATGCGGTAACCCGAGCCGGGCACCGTGATGATCACGGGGGGCTCGCCGAGCTTGCGGCGCAGCGTCATGACGGTGACGCGTACGACGTTGGTGAACGGGTCCGTGTTCTCGTCCCATGCCTTCTCCAGCAGCTGCTCCGCGGAGACGACGCCGCCCTCGGCGCGCATCAGCACCTCCAGCACCGCGAACTCCTTCGGCGCGAGCTGCACCAGCCGCTCGTCCCGGTAGACCTCCCGGCGGCCCGGGTCGAGCCTGATCCCGGACCGCTCCAGCACCGGGGGCAGCGCCTGCGTGCTGCGCCGGCCGAGGGCGCGCACCCGCGCGGTGAGTTCGCTGAAGGCGAACGGCTTGGGCAGGTAGTCGTCGGCCCCCAGCTCCAGTCCCTCGACGCGGTCGCGGACGTCGCCCGCCGCGGTGAGCATCAGCACGCGCGTGGGCAGGCCCAGCTCGACGACCTTGCTGCACACGTCGTCGCCGTGGACCAGCGGCAGGTCGCGGTCGAGCACCACGACGTCGTAGTCGTTCAGCTCGATGCGGTCGATGGCCGCCGCGCCGTCGTAGACGACGTCCACGGCCATCGCCTCCCGGCGCAGCCCGGTGGCCACCGCGTCGGCGAGCAGCTGCTCGTCCTCGACGACGAGTACGCGCACGGCGGGGTCCTCTCGTAGTGCGTAGGGGCACGGATCGGTGCCGCGGAACAGCTCCATCCTGCCTGCAATGTGCGTAAACCGGTGGTAAGCAGCCGGGCACCCAAAGATTCTGCGGATCCGATGTTTCCACCCCGGGTACGGCGGGGAGGACGATTCCACACCCGCCGATCACGTTTCCCAGCCTCCTTTTCCGGCACGGCACACAGGCTGTAGCCGGAGGGACGGTCTCCGTGATCTGAACCGTCGGCACACCCCCAAGTGCCTCGACCCGACGACGAGGGGGCGCACACAATGGACGCTTTCACCGCTGGCATTCTGCAGCGCATCAAGAAGGCCGAGAACGAGCTGGACCGCGCCCGCGAGGAAGGCGACGAGTTCGGTGTCGAGGTCGAGCAGGAGGAGCTGGACGATCTGCGCCGGCTCGCCGCCGACCACGGCGTCGAGGTCGGCGCCGGCTCCGGAGTCTGACCCGCCCGGCGACCACGACCACACCGCCCCGGCACCCGACGGTGCCGGGGCGCCGCACTGTCCGGAGGTGTCCGGGAGGCGTCGGGGCGGTGGCGCGGGTGTTTCGGGGTACGGGCCGGGAGGTGGCGGCGGTACGGCCCGAGCGGGCGGGTCCCGTCAGTCGTGCCAGGCGCCCAGCTCGTCCAGCAGCCGCTGCAGCGGCTCGAAGAGCCCCGGCACCGCCGCGACGGTCAGGTCGCCGTCCGGCCGCCCGCCCGGCCGGGAGCCGGTCAGCGCGCCGCCCTCGCGGGCGATGAGGTCGCCCGCGGCCAGGTCCCAGGGGTTCAGGCCGCGCTCGTAGTAGCCGTCGAGCCGGCCGCAGGCCACGTCGCACAGGTCGATCGCGGCGGAGCCGCCGCGGCGTATGTCGCGTACCCGGGGTATGAGCTGCCGCGCCACCTCGGCCTGGTGCGCGCGTACGCCGTGGACGTAGTTGAAGCCGGTGGAGACCAGCGCCTGGTCCATCGGCGGGGTGGGGCGGCAGTGCGCCGGTGCGCCGTCGACGAAGGCGCCGCCGCCGCGTACGGCGTGGTACGTCTCGCCGCGCATCGGCGCCGCCACGACGCCGGCGACGGCCTCCCCCGCGTACTCGGCAGCGATGCTGACCGACCAGTCGGGGCGGCCGTAGAGGTAGTTCACGGTGCCGTCGATCGGGTCGACGACCCAGCGCACCCCGCTGGTGCCGGCCCTGCTCGCGCCCTCCTCGCCCAGGATCCCGTCGGCGGGCCGCCGCTCGGCGAGGAAGCCGGTGATCAGCTTCTCGGCGGCGAAGTCCATCTCGGTGACGACGTCGATGGCGCTGGACTTCGTCGCCGCCACCGCGAGGTCGGCGGGCCTGCTG
>NZ_JACBXC010000416.1 GCF_013870535.1 Streptomyces phytophilus
CGCGATGGCCGCCCGGATCCTGGCGGACCTGATGCCGGAGGCGGTGAGCGCCTCGCGGCGGGTGATCGCCGATCTGGACGCGCTGGAGCTGGAGCTGAAGCAGCTCGCGGCGGACGAGGCGGAGCGCTCGCGGATCACGCTGCGGCTGCAGACGCTGCTGTCGAACTGGAACGACGCGCGGCCGGTCCAGGCCGAGGACGTGAGCAACAAGATCCAGGAGTCGTCCACGGAGGAGATCTTCGACTTCATCGACCGGCAGCTCGGTCGTACGGACGGAGACGAGGCGCCTTCGGCGCCCGGTCGGTGAGAGGTCGGTGAAAGGAGAACCGCCCGCCGTGGGAACGGCGGGCGGTTCTCGTTGTCGGTCTAGTGGGCCACGGGGCTTGTTTCGCGCAGGACGGTTCTCCGGGGTCGTTCTCGCCGGCGGCTTCCCCTACTTCGCCGCCCGCAGCACCGCCGCCTCCGCGTCCTTCAGCGGCGCCGCGGTCAGCGGCGGCCGGGCCGGCTGCCGCATCGCCGCGAGGAACTCGGGCGTCTCCAGGCTGCCCAGCGGTGCGGTGAGCGTGGTGACGGCCGTGAGGGCGTCGCAGACGCGCTCGTTGACGAGGGAGGCGCTGGTGACCATGTCGGCGAACCCCTGCCGCTGCGCGGCCTGGGTGGTCAGGCGCGGGTCGCTGACGGCGGCCTTGTTGTCGGGGTAGCACAGGTCCTGCGAGGCGGAGAGCAGCCACGGCGCGTCGGCGGCGGCGGCGATGGCCTGCTGCGCGGTGCGGGCGAGGCCGGGCTTCAGGCCGCCCGCGCGGCTCAGGCAGGTCTCCAGGGCCCTGGCGGACTGGGCGGCGACGCTCATGCCGTGGCCGTGGATGGGGTTCACGGCCACCACGCAGTCGCCGAGTGCGACAAGCCCTTCGGGGCGGTCGGCGAGGCGGTCGAGGTGCATGCGGCGGTTGAGGGTGCTGCGGGTGGTACGTACCGGCGTCAGCGGCTCCGCGGCCTCGATCAGGTCGGCGATGATCGGGTCGCGCAGGCCGCGGGCGAACTCGGCGAAGCGCTCGTCGTCGGCGGTCGGCTCGCCGCCGCGGGTGCCGGAGAGGGTGATGATCCAGCGGCCGTCCTCGATGGGCAGGAGCAGGCCGTTGCGGCCCGGCCGGCCCGTGCGGTGGTCGGCGTAGACGCTGACGACGGGGAAGGCGTCGGGGGCGCCGGCGGGGGCGCGGAAGATGCGGGTGGCGTAGGTGAGTCCGGTGTCGACGCTCTCCTCGGCGGCGGGCGGCACGCCGAGGTCGGTGAGCCAGTGCCGCAACCGGGAGCCGCGGCCGGTGGCGTCGACGACGATGTCGGCGGGCAGTTCGCGCGTGGCGCCGTCGGAGGTGCGTACGCGTACGCCCGTGACGCTCGTGCGGTCGCCGAGCAGCCCGTGTGCCTCGGTCCTCGTCAGCACCTCGGTGTCCGGGTGGTCCAGCGCGGCTTCGCGGACCGTCCGGTCGAGGAGGGGACGGGAGCAGGTGAGGGCGTAGTGGGAGCCGGGGAAGCGGTGCTGCCAGCCGTAGGCGCTGTAGAGGACCATGTCCTCCTTGACGCCGACGCGGTGGGCGCCGGCGGCGCGCAGCCGGTCCAGGGTGCCGGGGAGCAGCGCCTCGATGGCTTCGGCGCCGCCGGACCAGAGGATGTGCGCGTGCCGGCCCTGCGGGACGCCCTTGCGGGGCTCGGGACCGTCCGGGTAGACGTCGCGTTCGACCACGGTGACGTGGTCGACGTGGTCCCGCAGCGCCCGTGCGGCGAGCACGCCGGCGAGCCCGCCCCCGAGTACGACGCCGTGAACTCGGGTGTTCGGGCCACGGGTTGCTTCCGCCATTGCTGTTCCGCCCTTTCCGCATGGTCCGGTCCGGGCGGTTGCCGTATGCCGCCCGGTTCACCATGCGGGCTCCGGCTTGGGGGTGACTTGCCGGTTTCTAAAGCCTTTTCCGGCTACGAACGGGGCCGTGAATGGCCGTACGCTACGGGCCGGTTGAACGGATCCGAGTTTCCGGAAGGATGCCCTCATGCGGGATTCCTCCATGCAGGTCGAGACCGAGATCGAGCGGTGCGTGGCATCTGGCATGTGCACGCTCCTGGCGCCGGAGGTCTTCGACCAGGATGAGGTGACAGGTCAGGTCGTGGTGCTGGTGAAGCACCCGGCGGAGGAGCAGTGGGAGGCGGTGGACGAGGCCGTGCGCTCCTGCCCGGGCCAGGTCGTCCGGTTCGAGCAGGCGGCCGAGCCGGCCGGGGCGGCGGAGCCGGCCGACGCGCCTTAAGCACGCCCAAGTCCGCCTTAAGGCCGGGGCCCGAGGGTGGGCGGAAAGGCGTGGACCGGCTGTGCCGGACCCGCGGCTTCGCATGCGGAGGAAGGAAACGCGTCATGTCGGACACGCTGTCCACGCCGCCCCGGCGGTTGCCGACCGAGCGCCCGCGCCCGCTGGACCCGCCGGAAGAGCTGGGCCGGCTGCGTGCCGAGGAGCCGGTCAGCCCGCTGCTGTACCCGGACGGGCACGTGGGCTGGCTGGTGACGAGCCATGCGGCGGCCCGGAAGGTGCTCAGCGACCAGCGGTTCAGCGCCCGGGGCGACATCAAGAAGGTGCCGTTCGAGCTGCCCTCCGGCGGCCGGCCGTGGGAGAAGGTGCCGCCCGGCTTCTTCATGCACATGGACCCGCCGGACCACACCCGCTACCGGCGGCTGCTCACCGGGCAGTTCACGGTGCGGCGGATGAAGGCGCTGGAGCCGCGGATCGAGCAGATCACCGAGGAGCACCTGGACGAGATGGAGCGGCAGGGGCCGCCCACGGACCTGGTCCCCTCGTTCGCGCTGCCGATCCCGTCGCTGGCCATCTGCGAGCTGCTGGGGGTGCCGTACGGCGAGCGCCAGCGCTTCCAGGACCACTCGACGACCGTGATGCGCATCGGCTCGTCCGGCGAGGAGGTGGCGGCGGCCTTCGCCGCGATCTACGGGCTGATCCACGAGCTGGTGCAGCTCAAGCACAAGGAGCCCGAGGACGACCTGCTGAGCGGGCTGATCGCCACCGGCGAGCTGGACGACGCCGAGCTGACCGGCATCGGGATGCTGCTGCTGATGGCGGGGCACGAGACGACCGCCAGCATGCTGTCGCTCGGCACGTACGCGCTGCTTCGCCACCCGGGCGAGGTCAAGCGGCTGCGCGAGGACCCGAAGCTGTTCGCCAACGCGGTCGAGGAGCTGATGCGGTATCTGACGATCGCTCAGTTCGGCGTGCCGCGTACCGCGCTGGAGGACGTCGAGCTGGAGGGCAAGCTCATCAAGGCGGGCGACGGCGTGACGGTGTCCCTGGCGGCGGCCAACCGCGACCCGGGGCGCTTCGAGGACGCGGACGGCTTCGACGTCGGCCGCTCCACCTCCGGGCACATGGCGTTCAGCTACGGCATCCACCAGTGCCTGGGCCAGCAGCTGGCCCGGGTGGAGATGCGGATCGCGTACTCGGCGCTCTTCCGCCGGTTCCCCGACCTGCGGCTGGCGGTCGACGCGGACGAGGTGCCGCTGCGCGCGGAGGCGACGATGTACGCCGCGAGTTCGCTCCCGGTGGCCTGGTGATCACGTGCTCGTTCTGAACCCGGAGCAGGAACTGCGGGTCGCCGGCCTCGGCACGGCGTCGCCGGGACCGGCGATCGACAACGCGACGCTGGGCCGCCGCATGGGCCTCGGCCCGATGTGGGAGCAGTGGGCGGAGGCGTTCGTCGGCACCAAGTACCGCCATCTCGCGGTGGATCTGGAGACCGGAGAGCCGCGGTTCTCGCTCGCCGACCTCGGCGAGACCGCCGGCCGGCGGGCGCTGGCCGCGGCCGGTCTGGAGCCGTCGGACGTCGACGTGATCGTGATGGGCACGGCGATGCCCGACATGCTGATGCCGACGACGGTGAACGTCGTCGCGGACCGGCTGGGCATCGACCAGGTGCCGACGTACCAGTTGCAGTCCGGGTGCTCGGGCGCGGTGCAGGCGCTGTCGGTGGCGGCGGGGCTGCTGCTGTCCGGCAGCCACCGCACGGCGCTGGTGCTCGGCGGCGACGTCTCGGCGAAGCTCGTCGACCCGGACATGGACGCCGCCGCGCTGCCGCCCGCGCAGCTGGTGAACCTCATGCTGTTCGGCGACGGCGCCGGCGCGCTGGTGCTGACGGCGGAGCCGTCGCCCGGGCCGGCGCTGCGGGCGGTGTTCACCAAGCTGGTGGGGCTGGGCCGCCAGCCCGGGCAGACGCTCGACTGGTACGGCGCGAGCCGCCGGTTCGACGGCCCGCCGGTGAGCGAGGACTACAAGGCGATCGAGGCCGCCGTCCCGGAGATGGCCGCCGAGTCGGCGGAGGAACTCCTCGACGGGCTGGACTGGAAGCCGGACGAGCTGGCGTACGTGCTGCCGCCGCAGCTCTCGGGCCGGATGACGGCGCGGATCCGGGAGCGGATGGGTGCGCCCGGGGCCCAGGAGGTCTCCTGCGTCGACGAGACCGGCAACAACGGCAACGCGCTGGTCTTCTTCCAGCTGGCGCGGCTGCTGCCGAAGCTCGCCGCGGGCGACCGGGCGCTCGGGGTCGCCATCGAGTCGAGCAAGTGGATCAAGTCGGGCTTCGCGCTGGAGGCGACCGCCTGACGGGATCCGCGCGCGCCGGTACGGTCGCCG
>NZ_JACBXC010000417.1 GCF_013870535.1 Streptomyces phytophilus
GAGCCCGCCTGGGGCCCCGCGCGCGAGGTGCGCGCGCGCCAGCCGCTGATGGTCACCGCCTCGATGCCCGCGGACGTCGAGCCCGATCCGCTGGTCCGCCGCATCCGCAAGGACGAGATGGACCTGATCATGCCGGCGTGCGTGGCGATGTTCACCGAAGAGGTCGGCATCTCGCCGCTCGCCGGCGACGGCGGGCTGCTGTACCAGGCGCGGGTCGCCGAACTGGTCGGCGGCGGCCGGTCCTTCGCGCGCGTGGAGGACGGCGAGGTCGTCTTCAAGGCGGAGATCGGCGCGGCGACGGCGCACGCGTGCCAGATCCAGGGCGTGTGGGTGGCGCCCGGGCACCGCGGGCGCGGGCTGTCGGAGACGGGTCTCGCGGCGGTCCTGCGGTACGCGCTGCGCGAGGTGGCACCGATGGTCAGCCTGTACGTGAACGACTTCAACACCGTGGCCCGCGCGGCCTACCGCAGGGTGGGCTTCCGCGAGGTCGGGGCGTTCATGAGCGTGCTGTTCTGAGCACCCCGCCGCGGGGCGCGCGGGGCCTCGCGAGGCTCGTACGGGCACCGTGCCCCATGCGCTCCGGCGTCGCGCCGGGGGCGTGGCAGCGGGGGTGGACCGGCGGCCCGCGAGCGCAGGGTAGGGTGCGCAGCCATGGATGACGTCGTCGTCGGCCCTCTCGACCTCGCCGCCCGCGTGGACGACGCGCTTGCCGTTCAGGCCGTCGCTTTCGGGCTCACCGACGACGAGATCGCCGTCCGCCGCCATGTCGTGCTGCGGCACCTGACCAACGCGGGCGCCCGCGCGCTGGGCGCCACCACCGCCACCGGCCGGCTCGCCGGGTTCGTCTACGGCATGCCGAACAACCGCGTCTACTGGTGGTCCACCGTCGTCCAGCCGTACCTGCGCGCCGTCGGCGAGGAGCGCTGGCTCGACGACACCTTCGTCATCACCGAACTCCACGTGCACCCGGCCTTCCAGCAGCGGGGCATCGGCCGCGAGCTGATCACCCGCATCACCGACACCGCCGCCGAGCCCAGGAGCCTGCTCTCGGCGATCGACGCGGAGAGCCCCGCGCGCCACCTGTACCGGCAGCTCGGCTACCGCGACCTGGCCCGCCGCGTGGTCTTCCCCGGCGCCCCCAGCCCGTACGTGGTGATGGGCGCCGAGCTGCCGCTGCTGCGCTGAGTTGTCCACAACCGGCGAGTTGTCCACAGCTTCGGCGGACGAATTACCGGCGGGCCCGGGTCCGGCGCTAGAGTCCGGGGCATGAGCCAGCACAGCCACGTTCAGCGCATGTCCCGGATGATGCTCAAGACGCTGCGCGACGACCCCGCCGACGCCGAGACCGCGAGCCACAAGCTGCTCGTCCGCGCGGGCTACGTCCGCCGCTCGTCCGCCGGGGTGTGGACCTGGCTGCCGCTCGGCAAGCGGGTCCTGGAGAACGTGGCGCGGGTCGTCCGCGAGGAGATGGACGGGATCGGCGGCCAGGAGGTGCTGCTGCCCGCCCTGCTGCCCCGCGAGCTGTACGAGACGACGGGCCGCGCCGAGGAGTACGGCGACCTGCTCTTCGCCCTCAAGGACCGCAAGGGCGTCGACTACGTGCTGGGTCCCACGCACGAGGAGCTGTTCGCCCAGGTGGTCAAGGACCAGTGCTCGTCCTACAAGGACATGCCCGTGATCCTGTACCAGATCCAGATCAAGTACCGGGACGAGGCCAGGCCCCGCTCCGGCGTGCTGCGCGGCCGCGAGTTCCACATGAAGGACTCGTACTCCTTCGACACCTCCGACGACGGCCTCGCCGCCTCCTACGGGCTGCACCGCGAGGCGTACCAGCGGATCTTCGAGCGGCTCGGCTTCGACTACCGGATCGTCTCCGCCGTCTCCGGCGCCATGGGCGGCTCGGCCAGCGAGGAGTTCCTCGCCCCCGCCGCCGCCGGCGAGGACACGTACGTGCAGTGCCCGTCCTGCGGCTATGCGGCGAACACCGAGGCGCTGACGACGACGGTGGCGCCCGCCCCCCTCGACGGGCACCCGCCGGTCGAGGAGCTGGACACGCCGGACACCCCGACGATCGAGACCCTCGCCGCGCACCTGGGCGTCCCCGCCTCGGCGACGCTGAAGAACCTGCTGGTGAAGATCGACGGCGAGATCACCGCGGTCGGTGTCCCCGGCGACCGCGAGGTGGACCTCGGCAAGCTCGCCGAGCAACTGGCCCCGGCCGAGGTCGAGGTCGTCACCGCCGAGGACTTCGCCGACCGCCCCGACCTCGTCCGGGGGTACGTCGGCCCGCAGGGCATGGCCGGCAAGGCGTTCCGGTACCTGGCCGACCCCCGGGTCGCCCCGGGCACGTCCTGGGTGACCGGCTCCAACAAGCCCGACTCCCACTCCCGCAACGTGGTGTGCGGCCGCGACTTCGAGGTCGACCAGTACCTCGACGTGGTCGTCGTCGAGCCCGGCGACCCCTGCCCGCGCTGCGGCTCCGGCATCGAGTTGGACCGGGCCATCGAGATCGGCCACATCTTCCAGCTCGGCCGCAAGTACGCGGACGCCTTCGAGCTGGACGTCCTCGGCCAGAACGGCAAGCCGGTGCGGGTGACCATGGGTTCGTACGGGATCGGGGTCTCCCGGGCCGTCGCCGCGCTCGCCGAGCAGACGCACGACGAGCTGGGGCTGTGCTGGCCGCGCGAGGTGGCCCCGGCCGACGTGCACATCGTCGCGGCGGGCAAGGCCAAGCAGACGGAGCTGGCCCTCGAACTGGCGGAGAAGCTGGGTGCGGCGGGCGTGCGGGTGCTCGTGGACGACCGGGCGTCGGTGTCGCCGGGCGTGAAGTTCACCGACGCCGAGCTGATCGGGGTGCCGCAGATCCTCGTCGCGGGGCGGCGTGCGGAAGAGGGCGTGGTGGAGCTGAAGGACCGCCGCACCGGGGAGCGCGAGGAACTGCCCGTGGACGAGGCGCTGGCGCGGCTGACGACGACGGCGTGACGGAGAGCGGACCGACGGCGGCGTCCGGGCGCTAACCGGCGGTTGCCGCGCGGAGGAAGTCGGCGGCCACCGGGCCCGCGTCCTTGCCGCCCGAGCCGCCGTCCTCGACGAGCACGCTGAAGGCGAGGTCGTCGCCCTCCAGGTAGCCGATCATCCACGCGTGGGTGCGCGGCGGGCTCTCGGTGCCGAACTCGGCCGTCCCGGTCTTGGCGTGCGGCAGCCCCGGGACACCTCCGAGCGCCGAGCCGGACCCGTCCGTGACGACGCCGCGCATCAGCGCGCGCAGCTGTTCGTAGGTCCGCTTGTCGAGCTTCTCCGGCGCGCGGTACGGCTCGTCCACCGCGTCCGGCACCAGCACCGGCTGCCGGAACCGGCCGTCCTTGACCGTCGCCGCCACCGACGCCATCACCAGCGGGCTCGCCTCCACCCGGCCCTGCCCGATCATCGCCGCGGCCTTGTCGTTGTCGCCGTCGGCCGCGGGCACGCTGCCGTCGAAGGTGGTCGCGCCGACCTGCCAGGTGCCGCCGATGCCGAAGGCGCGGGCCGTGTCCGTCAGCGTCCGGTCCGCCAGGTCGTCGCGCAGGCCGACGAAGGCGGTGTTGCAGGACTGGGCGAACGCCTCGGCGAAAGTGGTGCCCTTCGGGAGCTCGAACTCGCCCTGGTTCTCGAAGCGTTGCCCCGCCACGTGCACCGCCGCCGGGCAGGCCACGCGGTCCCCGGCCGCCAGGCCGCCGTCGAGGAGCGCGGCGGCGGTGACCGTCTTGAAGGTGGAGCCGGGCGGAAAGCGGCCGGTCAGCGCGTGACTCTCGCCGGAGTCCGGGCTGTCGGCGACGGCCAGCACCCGGCCGGTCCCGGGGTCGATCGCGACGATCGACGCGCTCTTGCCCAGCCCGTCGACCGCCTCCTCCGCGGCGCGCTGCACTCCGGGGTCGATCGTCGTGCGCACCGGCTTGCCCGCGCCCGGCTTCTTGCGGGCCAGGGTGCGCACCGGCGCCCCCGTGGCCCGGTCGGCGATCACGACCTCGGCGCCGGGCGCCGCGTACAGCCGCTTGTCGTAGCGCGCCTGGAGCGCCGAGGAGCCCCTGCCGGTGTCCGGCGAGACGGCGCCGACCAGGGAGCGGGCCAGATGCGCGACGGGCTGGTCGGAGTCGACGAACTGCAGCCCCGGGACGTCCAGCAGCCGGTCGCGGTGCTGCCGGTAGACCTCGTCCCGCAGGGTCACCACCGGCACGGACTCGTCCGGCTCCGCGGCGGCGACGCGCTTCTTCAGCCGCGGGACGTCGAGGTCCGCGCCGAGCGCGGGGTCGTCGAGGACGGCGTACGCGCGGTCGGGGTCGGACAGCTTGGCGGGCCAGATCGAGACGGCCCACACCTTGGCGTCGCCGGCCAGCTCCGAGCCGTCGGCGGCGAGTATCGGGGCGCGCCCGGCGCGCTGCGTGGTCGTGACGAGGGTCTGGTGGCGGCGCAGCGCGGGATGGACGAGCCGGGGCTCCCAGCGCACCCGCCAGCCGCCGTCGTCCCCGTCGCCGCCCGGGGGCAGGGCCACCGCGCGGGTCTCGTACTCCCAGGCGCCGAAGCCGGGCAGCCGCTGCCGTACGGAGAAGGGCACGGTGTACGTGCCGTCCTCGCCCTTCTCCGCGTCGTCCAGGGACACCCGCACGTCCTGCGGGTCCAGCCCGCGCGCCA
>NZ_JACBXC010000418.1 GCF_013870535.1 Streptomyces phytophilus
GCAACGCCCCCGTACCCGGCACCGACCACACCCCGGACCCGGCGCAGAGCCTCACCTTCGTCCCGGACGCCCAGGCCGACGCGACCAACCGCGTCCCGCGGCGCGACTCCGGCACCGCCGACCGCGTACTGCCCCTCGGCACGGGCATGGCCCTGACGGGCCTCGGCCTGGGGTACTTCGCCCTCCGCCTCCGCCGCCGCTGACCAGCGGCCGGAGCCCGCGGCTACGCTGCCCGCATGGACCCGGCGAACCCCGGCGACGCCCCGGGCACAGCTCCCGCGCACGCACCCCGAACCACCGCACCCCGAACCACCGCACCCCGGGAAACCGCACCCGCCCCCACCCTCCTCGCCGCCCCCGATCTGCCCGCCCGCTTTCCCGCCGACGCCCACCGCATCCTCGCCGCCCTCGTCCGCGACGGTGCCGCGCTCGGCTGGGTCGACCCGCCGTCCCCCGCCGAGGTGGCCGCGCTCCTCGACGACGTGTGCGCCGCCGCCCGCGCCGGCGACGCCGCCCTGCGCGCCGCGTACCTCGGCGACCGGCTCCTCGGCCTCGGCTACTGGCTCCGCTACGCCCGACCGACCCACCGCCCCCACGCCGATCTGGAGAAGCTCGCGGTCGCCGCCGACGCGCACGGCCGCGGCGTCGGCCGGGCGCTGGCGGCGGCGCTGGTCGCCGACGCGCGGGCCGCCGGCATCGAGGTCCTGACGCTCGACGCCCGCGGCGACAACGACTCCGCGCTGCGCCTCTACCGCTCGCTGGGCTTCACGGAGTACGGCAGGCTCCCCGGTTTCGTGGCCGTCGGGGAGCGCCGCTACGACAAGGTCTTCCACATGCTGGACCTCCGCGCCCGAACCGCCGATGAGCGGAAACCGCCCGGCGCGCCCCCCGGCCCTCCGACCAGCACCGCACCCCCGCCCGACGCGATCCGCCCCCGCGGCCCAAGATCCCGATAGCCCCTGCCTCGGGTGGGTGCGCGACAATGGACGCATGAATACTCCGAGCAACGAGCGCCCGCCAGAGACCCCCCAGGTGGTGGTGGTCGGACCCGACGGCATGGCTCGCGGGACCGTCGCGCCGGGCGAGGGCGGGGCGGACGAGGAGGGCCGCGAGATCCCGCTGACCGACAAGGTCGAGCAGCCGGCGAAGGTCATGCGCATCGGCAGCATGATCAAGCAGTTGCTGGAGGAGGTGCGCGCCGCGCCCCTCGACGAGGCGAGTCGCGCCCGGCTGAAGGAGATCCACTCCAGTTCCGTGAAGGAGCTGGAGGACGGTCTCGCCCCCGACCTGATCGACGAGCTGGAGCGGCTGACGCTGCCGTTCACCGACGAGACCGTGCCCACGGAGGCGGAGCTGCGCATCGCGCAGGCGCAGTTGGTCGGCTGGCTCGAAGGGCTCTTCCACGGCATCCAGACCACGCTGTTCGCGCAGCAGATGGCCGCGCGGGCGCAGTTGGAGCAGATGCGCCGGGCGCTGCCCGCCGGCAGCCTCGGCGGCGACGAGCCGGGCGAGATGGGCCCGGAGCACGGCCGCACCGGCGGCCCGTACCTCTGACGCCTGCCTCACGCCCGCCGCGCCCTCACCCACACCGCACGGCACCGGGCCGGTTCGTATCACGGTACGAACCGGCCCGGAGTCCTGCGCGGGACAGGCGGCGGGGAACCCCTACTTCGAGTACCCCGTCGCGATGACCAGCTCCAACTTGTCCTTCGACGGGTCGAAGTAGTCGTCGTACTCGTCGAAGTTCTGCTCCAGGACCGTGTCCTTGCCCCACAGCGCGTCGGGCTCCTCGTCGACCTCGTACGACCACTGCGCCGCGCGCAGGCACTCGCGCACCGACTGGTAGTCCTTGAACGTGAAGTCCGGCACCCTGACCAGCTCGTCGTTCTTGGGGTCGGTCAACGGTTCGGTGCAGCGCGTCTTGTCGATCGTGCGGGTCCGGTCCGGCGGCTTCATGACGTCCTCGCCGTTGCCGCCGTCGTCGCCCCCGCCGTCGTCGCCGGAGTCGCCGGTCGGGTCGGTGCTCGGGTCGGTGTTCGGGTCCGTCTGCTGGGTCTGGCCGGTCTGCTTGGCCTCGGGCTCGCCGTCGTCGCCGCCGTTGAGCGCGAGGACGATGGCCGTCGCCGCGATCACCACGATGGCGATGACGACGGTCAGCGCGATGACCGCGACGTTCCGGTTCCCGCCGCCCCCGGCACCGCCGCCCCCGCCAGGCGCGCCCTGCGGGCTGAGCGAGTACGGCTGGGGCGTGGCGTACCCGCTGTGCTGCGGCCCGCCTTGCCCCGGCTGCCCGTGCTGCGGCTGCGCCGGGCCGAAGCCCTGCTGCTGCATGGGCTGGTACGGGGTGGCGGCGCCGGGCGGCGGCGACTGGTACGGGTTGACCGGCGGGAACACCGCCGAGCCGACGCCCGCGCCGGAGTCGCGCACGTGCGCGCCGGCGACGACGGACGGCATCGCGCCCGGCGGCGTCATGCCGCCCGCCCGGCGCACCTCCTCGCGCATCTGCTCGGCGCTCGCGAACCGCTCGTCGGGGTTCTTCGCCAGCGCCCGCGCCACCAGCGCGTCGACGACCGGCGGCACCGTCATGTTGATGGACGACGGCGCCGGCGGCTGCTCCTGTACGTGCGCGTAGGCGATGGCCAGCGGCGAGTCCGCGTCGAACGGCAGCCGGCCGGTCAGCAGCTCGAAGAGCATCACCCCCACCGAATACAGGTCGGAGCGGGCGTCGACGCCGCGGCCCAGGGCCTGTTCCGGCGAGAGGTACTGCGGGGTGCCGACGACCATGCCCGTCTGCGTCATCGACGTGACGCCGGACTGCACGGCGCGGGCGATGCCGAAGTCCATCACCTTGACCTGCTCGCGGCGCGTCATCATGACGTTGCCCGGCTTGATGTCGCGGTGGACGAGACCCATCTCGTGGCTGGCGTCGAGCGCGGCGAGCACGTCGGAGACGATCCGCAGCGCCTTCTCCGTCGGCATCGCGCCGAACCGCGCCACGTCCTCGTCGAGCACCGCGCGCAGCGGGCGGCCCTCGACGTACTCCATGACGATGTACGGCACGGGCCCGCCGCCGTCGCCCGCGAAGCGGTCCTCGCCGGTGTCGAAGACGGAGACGACGTTCGAGTGGGACAGCCGGGCGACGGCCTGGGCCTCGCGGCGGAACCGCTCGCGGAAGGAGTCCTCCCGGCCCAGCTCGGTGTGGAGCGTCTTCACCGCGACCTGGCGGTCGAGGACGGTGTCGTGGGCGAGGTGGACGGAGGCCATGCCGCCTGTGCCCAGCAGGTCGAGGAGCTGGTAGCGGCCGCCCCCCACGGATCGACCGGCGTAGTCGTCCTGGCCGCCGTACTCGGTCATGCTGGATTCTCCCCCGGGTGCCTGCTTGATGCTGAAAGTCTGCCTCAGGCAGAGGAGAGGTCAAGCGGCTTGCCCGTTCCGTGACCACCTGCACCCTTGCACCGTCCCTTTGCACCCCCTTTACCCACCACTCGCGCCCGCCTCCTGCCGCCGCTCTCCGCCCGCCCGCCCCCTCGGTACCGCGGCGTACCCCTCCCATCACCGGGCGCGTCCGGGATTTGCGTACGGACCCCCGGACCCGGTTGCATGTTCCGTTCAGTGGGATCCGGTGTCGGGGGCAGGAGGTAGCGTGCCTCGTACCGGACGGACGACGGAACAACGACGAGACGACGACGAGACCGAACCACCGCGAGGAACTGATGTCACAGACGGAGCCCCCCGAGGAGCCGTCGGCGAACGGGCCGGGCCGCGGCGGTATGGCTGACTCTCCGGAGAACTGGGGCGTCGGCGGGCTCGTCGGGGACGGGCGCTACCGGCTGACGCGCCGCCTCGGCCGCGGCGGCATGGCCGAGGTCTTCGCCGCGGAGGACGTGCGCCTCGGCCGCGAGGTGGCGGTCAAGCTGCTGCGCAGCGACCTCGCCGAGGATCCGGTCTCCAAGGCCCGCTTCACGCGCGAGGCGCAGTCGGTCGCGGGCCTGAACCACCACGCGGTCGTCGCGGTGTACGACTCGGGTGAGGACCAGGTCGCCGGCGCCACCGTGCCGTACATCGTCATGGAGCTGGTCGAGGGCCGGACGATCAAGGAGCTGCTGACCGGCGCCGAGATCCCGCCGCCCGACCAGGCCCTGCTGATCATCTCGGGGGTGCTGGAGGCGCTGGCGTACAGCCACCAGCACAGCATCGTCCACCGCGACATCAAGCCCGCGAACGTCATCATCACCACCACCGGCGCGGTGAAGGTGATGGACTTCGGCATCGCCCGCGCGCTGCACGGCGCGGCCTCCACCATGACGCAGACCGGCATGGTCATGGGCACGCCGCAGTACCTCTCCCCCGAGCAGGCGCTCGGCCGGGCCGTCGACACCCGCTCCGACCTCTACGCCGTCGGCTGCCTGCTGTACGAGCTGCTGACCGGCCGCCCGCCGTTCATCGGCGAGACGCCGCTGGCCGTGGTCTACCAGCACGCGCAGGACAACGCCGTGCCGCCGTCCCAGATCAGCGAGGACGCGCCGCCGGAGCTGGACGGCCTGGTGATGCGCGCGCTGGCCAAGGAGCCCGACGACCGCTTCCAGACCGCCGACGAGATGCTCGGCCTGCTGCAGTACGCGCTGCGCATGCTGCGCGACGTCGGCCCGCACACCGGCGCGTGGGA
>NZ_JACBXC010000419.1 GCF_013870535.1 Streptomyces phytophilus
GCCGTCGCGGAGGCCGCGGGCTGATGCGGGGCAGCCGCTCGACGCGGGCCGGCCGCTCGACGCAGGGCAGCCGCTCGGCACGGAACCGCCGCCGGAGGGCCGGATGATCCGCCGCGGGCGCAGGCTCGCGGTGGACGTGGGCGACGCCAGGATCGGGGTCGCGTCCTGCGACCCCGACGGGATCCTCGCCACCCCCGTGGAGACCGTCCCGGGCCGGGACCTGCCGGCGGCGTTCCGGAGGCTGGCCGCGCTCACCGAGGAGTACGAGCCGCTGGAGGTGCTCGTCGGCCTGCCGCGCTCGCTGCACGGCGGCGAGGGCCCGGCGGCCGCCAAGGTCCGCGGCTTCGCGGAGAAGCTCGCGCGCCGCGTGCACCCCGTACCGGTGCGGCTCGTCGACGAACGCATGTCCACGGTGACGGCCTCTCAGAACCTGCGTGCGGCCGGGAAGTCGAGCCGCAAGGGCCGGTCGGTGGTCGACCAGGTGGCGGCCGTCGTCATCCTCCAGAGTGCGCTGGAAGCCGAACGGGCGTCAGGGGCGGCGCCGGGTGAGAGCGTCGAAGCGGCCCTGTGATCGCGATACGGTAACGTTCCGCGCGGACACGGCACCCGTCGTATAAAAGCACCGGCGGCCACGCGGCATAGGGGACTGATGACTGACTACGGCCAAAACCCCGGCTCCCAACCCTGGCAGCCCGACGACAGCCTTTACGGCGGGCAGCAGGACTGGTCGGGCGGGCAGCCCGGCGCCGGGCACCACCACTACGGGGGACAGCAGCCGCAGCAGCACTACCCGCACCAGCAGCAGTCCTCCTGGGACTCCGGCCACCAGCCGCAGTACCCCGGCGGCTGGGACACCACCGGCGGCGGGGTGCCCCTGACCGACCCGTACGGCAACCCCGCGCCGCAGCCCGACTACTACGGCACGCCCGACGCCTACCCGCCGCCCCACCCGCACCCGCGCCGTCCGCAGCCGCACCAGCAGCAGCCGGGGCACCACCAGCCCCACCAGCCGCACCCGCACCAGCAGCCCGGCCACCACCAGCAGCAGCCGCCGCACCCGGGCCAGGCCCGCCGCCGCCCCGACGGCCGCGAGGACTGGGACCCCGCCTCCCGCCCGCCGGAAGGCGACGACCACCCCTTCTTCGACGGTGACGGCGACGACGACTTCGACGACGACCCCCGCGAGGGCCGCCGCGGCGGTGGCCGCAGCGCCGGCCGCGGTACGGGCCGGGACCGGCGCGGCGCCAAACGCCGCAACGGCTGCGCCTGCCTGGTCATCGCCCTCGTGCTGGCCGGCGGCCTCGGCGGCCTCGGCTACGTCGGCTACAACTTCTGGAGCGACCGGTTCGGCGCCGCCCCCGACTTCTCGGGCGAGGGCGAGGGCTCCGTGACCGTGGAGATCCCCGAGGGCGCGACCGTCACGCAGATGGGGAACATCCTCAAGGACAAGGGCGTGGTCAAGAGCGTCCAGGCGTTCATCGACGCCGCCGGCGACGAGATGCTCCACCCCGGCGCGTACACGCTGCACAAGGGCATGTCGGGCGAGGCCGCGGTCGAGATGATGCTGAGCCCGGAGGCCGCCAACCAACTCGTCATCCCCGAGGGCCGGCGCGCCACCGCCGTCTACGCGATGATCGACGAGCACCTCGGGCTCAAGGAGGACACCACCGCCAAGATCGCCGAGAAGGGCGACCTCGGCCTGCCCGACTGGGCGGAGGGCAACCCCGAGGGCTTCCTGTGGCCCTCCAGCTACTCCGCCGCCGAGGGCACCGACCCCAAGAAGCTGCTGCGCGAGATGGTCAAGCGCGCCAACGGCAAGTACACGGAACTGGGTCTGGAGGACAAGGCGGGGAAGGTGGACCGGAGCCCGTACGAGGTCCTCACCATCGCCAGCCTCATCGAGGCGGAGGGGCAGTCGAAGGAGGAGTTCGGCAAGGTCTCGCAGGTCATCTACAACCGCCTGAAGCCGGACAACACCGCCACCAACGGCATGCTGCAGTTCGACTCCACCATCAACTACGCCAAGGGCGAGTCGAACCTCGACATCTCCAACCAGGACACCCAGTTCGACTCCCCGTACAACACCTACCTCCACGCCGGCCTGCCGCCCGGGCCCATCGACAACCCCAGCGAGCGGGCCATCGAGGCGGCCCTCGACCCGACTCCCGGTGACTGGCTGTACTTCGTCACCGTCAAGCCGGGCGACACGCGCTTCACCGCCAGCAAGGAGGAGCACGACCGCAACGTCGAGGAGTTCAACGAGAACCAGCGCAAGAAGGAGGACGAGTGAGGGACCTGCCGCGGCGCGCGGCCGTGCTCGGCTCGCCCATCACCCACTCGCTCTCCCCGGTGCTGCACCGCGCCGCGTACGCCGAACTGGGCCTGACCGGCTGGACCTACGGCCGCTACGACGTGGACGAGAAGCGCCTCTCCGCCTTCCTCGACAGCCTGGAGCCGGCCGAGTGGGCCGGGCTCTCGCTGACCATGCCGCTCAAGCGCGCGGTGATCCCGCTGCTCGACGAGGTCGGCGCCACGGCCCGGTCCGTCGAGGCCGTCAACACCGTCGTCCTGCACGACGACGGCCGCCGCTTCGGCGACAACACCGACATCCCGGGCATCACCGCCGCACTGCGCGAGCGCGGCATCGAGAAGGTCGAGCGCGCCGCCGTCCTCGGCGCCGGCGCCACTGCCTCCTCCGCGCTCGCCGCGCTGGCCGCCGTCTGCACCGGGGAGGTCACGGCGTACGTGCGCTCCGCCGCCCGGGCGACGGAGATGGAGCAGTGGGGCGAGCGCCTCGGCGTCCCGGTGCGCTGCGCGGACTGGTCCGAGGCCGCCGCCGCCTTCGACGCGCCGCTGGTCGTAGCCACCACCCCGGCCGGCGCCACCGACGACCTCGCGGGCGTGGTCCCGGAGCGCCCCGGTGCACTCTTCGACGTGCTGTACGAGCCGTGGCCCACCCCGCTCGCCGGCGCGTGGGCCGCGCGCGGCGGCACAGTCGTCGGAGGTCTCGACCTGCTGGTGCACCAGGCGGTGCTCCAGGTCGAGCAGATGACGGGCGCCGCCCGGGCCCCGCTGGCGGCCATGCGCGAGGCCGGCGAGGCCGCGCTCCGCGCCCGTACGGTCTGAGGCGCCCCGAGGCGGGCGCCCCGCCGGGCGGCCGGGCGGGGTACAACAAGGGGTACAAGAACCTGTCTGTCCGGCCGTCCATTCCGTGGACCTGGGCGAGTGCGGGGTCTGGAGCGTGCGAGGATCGGAACGAGGACTTCGCACTCGTAAGGGAGCACCGTTGAGCAGGTTGCGCTGGCTCACCGCAGGGGAATCGCACGGCCCGGCACTCGTCGCGACGCTGGAGGGCCTCCCCGCGGGAGTGCCCGTCACCACCGACCTGGTCGCCGACCACCTCGCCCGCCGCCGGCTGGGGTACGGCCGCGGGGCGCGGATGAAGTTCGAGCGCGACGAGGTCACCTTCATCGGCGGCGTACGCCACGGGCTCACCCTCGGCTCCCCGGTCGCGGTCATGATCGGGAACACCGAGTGGCCCAAGTGGGAGCAGGTCATGGCCGCCGACCCGGTGGATCCGGCCGAGCTGGCGGGGATCGCCCGCAACGCCCCGCTGACCCGCCCCCGCCCCGGCCACGCCGACCTCGCCGGCATGCAGAAGTACGGCTTCGACGAGGCCCGCCCGGTGCTGGAGCGCGCCTCCGCCCGGGAGACCGCGGCCCGGGTCGCGCTGGGCGCCGTGGCCCGCTCGTACCTGAAGGAGACCGCCGGCGTCGAGGTCGTCTCGCACGTCGTGGAGCTGGGCGGCGCCAGGGCCCCGTACGGCAGCGTCCCCGCCGCGGGCGACGTGGCGCGGCTGGACGAGGACCCCGTGCGCTGCCTGGACGCGGACGCGAGCAAGGCGATGGTCGCCGAGATCGACCAGGCCCACAAGGACGGCGACACCCTCGGCGGCGTCGTCGAGGTCGTCGCGTACGGCGTGCCGGTCGGCCTTGGCTCGCACGTGCACTGGGACCGCCGGCTGGACTCCCGGCTGGCCGGTGCGCTCATGGGCATCCAGGCCATCAAGGGCGTCGAGCTGGGCGACGGCTTCGCGCTGGCCCGCGTGCCCGGCTCGCAGGCCCACGACGAGATCGTCGGCACCGACGACGGCATCCGCCGCTCCTCCGGCCGCTCCGGCGGCACCGAGGGCGGGCTGAGCACCGGGGAGCGGCTGCGGGTGCGCGCCGCGATGAAGCCCATCGCGACCGTGCCGCGCGCGCTGGCCACCGTGGACGTCGCCACCGGCGAGGCCACCAAGGCGCACCACCAGCGCTCCGATGTCTGCGCCGTGCCCGCCGCGGGCATCGTGGCGGAGGCGATGGTGGCGCTGGTGCTGGCCGACGCGGTGGCCGAGAAGTTCGGCGGCGACAGCGTCACCGAGACCGCCCGCAACGTCCGCGGCTACCTGGAGAACCTGGCGATCCGATGACCAGCAGCACCGAGGGCCGCGAGCGCCCCGACACCGCAGACGGCGCAGCCGCGGCAGCGCGTACGGACGGCCCCGCCGTGGTGCTCGTCGGCCCGCCCGGCGCCGGCAAGTCCACCGTCGGCGCCGTCCTCGCCGACCGCCTCGGCACCACCGTCCGCGACACGGACGAGGACGTCGAGAAGGCCGCGGGCAAG
>NZ_JACBXC010000042.1 GCF_013870535.1 Streptomyces phytophilus
GGGTCCCGCGACGAACTGGTGGTGGACCTTGCCGGGCCTGGCGGCCGGCGCCCTCCTGGCTACGGCGGCCCAGAGCCTGCGCCGTCGCCGGGCGGCGCCGGCCGAAGAGGTCGGCACCCGCGGCGAACTCCTGGACCTCGACGGCTGAGGACCCCTGCACCTCAACAACCGGGCACCCCGGCCCGTACGCACGAACGCCCCCGACCCGAGCCTGCCGACCCACGCCCCCGACCCGCGTGCCCCGACCCGCGTGCCCCGACCCGCACCTGCCGACCGCGTCTCTCGATGCCCGCGCCCCCCAGGGCCCGGTGCCGTCCGCCCGCCCGCGCCGGTCCGTACCGACCGACGGTCAACCGCCGATCGACCGCCAACCGCCGACCCGCCGTCAGGCGCCCCGCCGACCCGTCGTCAGGCGACCGGCAGCCCCGGCGCCGGGTACGACGCCATCAGCTCCGCCACCTCGCCCCTGATCCCCTTCAGCGCCACGTCCTCTTCCTCCCCGCCGGCCCGCGCCGCCGCGACCCCCCGGTCGATCCACTCCGCCACCCGCGCCATCTCGCCCGTCCCCAGCCCCCGCGACGTCAGCGACGGCGTGCCGAGCCGGATGCCCGACGGGTCGAACGGCTTGCGCGGGTCGTACGGGACGGTGTTGTAGTTGACCACCAGGCCCGCCCGGTCCAGGGCCTTCGCCGCCGGCTTCCCCGGGACCTCCTTGTCCGTGAGGTCGATGAGGATCAGGTGGTTGTCGGTGCCGCCCGAGACCAGCGAGAAGCCGCGTTCCGCGAGCTGCGCGGCCAGCGCCTTCGCGTTGGCGACCACCGCCGCCGCGTACTCCCGGAACGACGGCTGCGCCGCCTCGTGCAGGGCGACGGCGATGGCGGCCGTGGTGTGGTTGTGCGGCCCGCCCTGGAGGCCGGGGAAGACCGCGCGGTCGATCGCGCGCGCGTGTTCCGCGCGGGTCAGGATCATCGCGCCGCGCGGGCCGCGCAGCGTCTTGTGCGTGGTCGTCGTGATGACGTCCGCGTGCGGTACGGGCGAGGGGTGCGCGCCCCCGGCGATGAGCCCGGCGATGTGCGCGACGTCCGCGACGAGTACCGCGCCGGCCTCGCGGGCGATCTCGCCGAAGGCGGCGAAGTCGATGGTCCGCGGGATGGCGGTGCCGCCGCACAGGATGATCTTCGGGCGTTCCGCGAGCGCCAGGTCCCGTACCTCGTCGAAGTCGATGCGCCCGTCCTCGCGCCGCACCGTGTACTGCACGCCGCGGAACCACTTGCCGGTCGCGGACACGCTCCACCCGTGGGTGAGGTGCCCGCCGTGCGGCAGGGACATGCCCATGACGGTGTCGCCGGGCTCGGCGAACGCCAGGTAGGCGGCGAGGTTCGCGGGGGAGCCGGAGTACGGCTGCACGTTGGCGTGCTCGGTGCCGAAGAGGGCGTTGGCCCGGTCGGCGGCGAGGGTCTCGATGGGGTCGATGTTCTGCTGGCCCTCGTAGTAGCGCTTGCCGGGGTAGCCCTCGCTGTACTTGTTGGTCAGCACGGTGCCGGTGGCTTCGAGGACGGCGGCGGAGACGTAGTTCTCGCTGGGGATGAGCCGCAGCGTGTCGGCCTGGAGCTGCTCCTCCGCGGCGACGAGGGCGGCCAGCTCGGGGTCGGTCTGCGCGAGGGCGGGATGGGCGGGATGGGTGGCGGTCATGGCGTGTCCCTCCGGGTCGAGTCTGCGTCGGACCCGGGGCACCCAGGCGGGCGGCACCACTCGGCTGCTGCGTTGCGCGGCTTCCCCGTGGTCCGTTCCACGTTCGCCAGTCGCCGCACGTGGTATCCACCCTAGCGGGCACGCCCGCCGGTGATGGATCCTTCGTCCATCAACCGAGCGAAGATAGAAATCAGGGGCACCACCCCTGCCCCACCCGCACCGCCCATCACGGCGCAACGGAACGGAGACCCCGTGACGCGAACCGACGCAGCCATCGCCGCGGCCGACGCCCACAGTGCGCACAACTACCACCCCCTGCCCGTGGTCGTCGCCACCGCCGAGGGCGCGTGGATGACGGACGTCGAGGGCAACCGCTACCTCGACATGCTCGCCGGCTACTCGGCCCTCAACTTCGGCCACGGCAACCCCCGCCTCCTCGACGCCGCCCGCGCCCAGCTGGACCGGGTGACGCTCACGTCGCGCGCGTTCCACCACGACCGCTTCGCGGAGTTCTGCACGCAGCTCGCGGAGCTGTGCGGCAAGGACATGGTGCTGCCCATGAACACGGGCGCGGAGGCCGTCGAGACCGCGGTGAAGACCGCCCGCAAGTGGGGCTACCGCGTCAAGGGCGTGCCCGAGGGGCGCGCGAAGATCGTCGTGGCGGAGAACAACTTCCACGGCCGTACGACCACCATCGTCAGCTTCTCCACCGACCCCGAGGCCCGCGCCGACTACGGCCCGTACACCCCCGGCTTCGCGATCGTCCCCTACGGCGACCTGGCCGCCCTGGAGGCGGCCGTCGACGAGGACACCGTCGCCGTGCTGCTGGAGCCGATCCAGGGCGAGGCGGGCGTGCTGGTCCCGCCGCCGGGCTACCTGGCGGGGGTACGGGAGCTGACGGCCGCCCGCAACGTGCTGTTCATGGCCGACGAGATCCAGTCGGGCCTGGGGCGCACGGGCCGTACGTTCGCGTGCGAACACGAGGACGTGGTGCCGGACGTCTACATCCTCGGCAAGGCCCTGGGCGGCGGCGTGGTCCCCGTCTCGGCGGTCGTCGCGAGCCGCGAGGTCCTGGGCGTCTTCCACCCCGGCGAACACGGCTCCACCTTCGGCGGCAACCCGCTGGCGTGCGCGGTGGGCCTGGAGGTCGTCGCGATGCTCCGCACCGGCGAGTACCAGCAGCGCGCCACGGAACTGGGCGACCACCTGCACCGCGAACTGGGCCTGCTGACGGGCACGGGCGCCGTCCAGGAGGTACGCGGCCGGGGCCTGTGGGCGGGCGTGGACGTCGACCCGGCCCACGGCACGGGACGGGAGCTGTCGGAGAAGCTGATGGCGCGCGGCGTCCTGGTCAAGGACACGCACGGCTCGACGATCCGCATCGCGCCGCCCCTGGTGATCACGAAGGAAGACCTCGACTGGGGCCTGGCGCAACTCCGCGAGACCCTCGCGGGCTGACCCGGCGCGTCGACGGCGGGGCAGGGGCGCGCACCCGTGCTCCCTGTCCCGCCTCCGCCCGGCATCCGCCGTACGACTGGTAGGCACCCCTCTTGTGGCCGCGGCCTGCGCGCCCCTTCGTGGCGATCGCGGCGGGACCGGAGAATGCGGGACCGCAGCGGCATCTCCGGAGACCAGACGAGCGAGGCGGCCATGGCGGGTTCCACCACTCCGAAGGAGACCCCGGTCATCCGGAAGGAGGCCGTGAGCGAGCTGTCGCAGGTGTTCCGGCTCGACGCAGCGGGACTCGACTGGCCGCGCGCGATCCTGTTCCTGGACCTCGCGCTGGTGCCGCTGGTGGTCCTCTGGACGATCGGGTACGAGCAGTACCTCCTCGGCGCGCTGTTCGGCCTGCTGCTCGCCGCGCTGGACGACCCCGGGGGCCGCTACGGGCACCGCGCGGCGCACGTCTCCGCCTTCGCACTGATCGGCGCGGGGCTGACCGCGTGGGCCTTCGGCATCGGGGGAGCAGCCTGGGGCTGGCTGGTCCTCGCGGCGTTCGCGGTCACGCTCCTGGCCGGGCTGGCGGTCGCGTTCGGGGTACGCAGGTTCGTCACCGCCCTGCTGCTCAACATCTGGTTCGTCGTCGCGCTCGCCCTGTCGTTCCAGTTCCACCAGCACGACCGTCCGACCAGCCACGTATGGGCCCAGGTGCTCGCCTGGACGGGAGGCGCGGCGCTGTGGCTCGCGGTGACGTTCCTCGCGTGGCTGGCCCGGGGGCGCGAAGACCGGCCCCGCCCGGTCGCGGAGCTGCCCGGTGACACCTCGCGGCAGCCGCTGACCGGCCCGTCGACCGCGTTCGCGGTGATCCGCGCCGGCGCCGTCGCCGCAGCCACCGCGCTCGCCTTCGGACTGGACCTCTCTTACGGCTACTGGATCCCGATCGCGGCCGTCATCGCCATGAAACCCAGCCTGGAGCAGACCACACTCGTCGCCTCCCAGCGCCTCGTCGGCGCGCTGATCGGCGCCGCCGCCGCCTCGCTGCTGATCCTGCTGCCCGCGAGTCAGACCGGGCTCAAGGAATTCGCCGCGACCCGCGGGCTCGAAGTGGTCGCACTCGTGCTGCTGACACACGCGGTGGCGATCCGCTTCTGGAACCACGCGCTCTACTGCGCGGCCGTCGCCGCGGGAGTACTCATCCTGGTCAGCCTCCCGCACCGCGGCGACTACGCCGTCGAGGGCTACCGCGTGCTGTGGACGGCGTGCGGCGTGGCGATCGGCGTGGGCCTCATGCTGCTGGCGGCCAGACTCGCGGGCCGCGACGACGGGGAACCCTGAGCGGGCAGCAGCCGTAGCTGTCAGTCGAGGGACTCGATGGCCTTCAGGATCAGAGCCCGCGCCTCGGCCCCGTAGACGGCCATTTGTTGCAGTTTCCGGAACGCCTTGAGGTAGAGGGTGATTTCGGCGGGCTGGACGATGTTGACCTGAGCCGACACCAATTCCACGGATACCAGCGTGTCGTCGTAGACGTGGAAGGTCTCCCGGGGGTGCATGGAGCGGGCGCGGGTCGCGGCCGGGATCACGCCCAGCGATAAGGCCGGTTGTGCGCTGGCGGTCAGCAGGTAGTCCAGTTGGCCGGCCAAGGCGCCGGTGTCTCCGATCTGATGGCGGAGCACGCCTTCTTCAATGAGCAGGGCGAACTCGTGGCCCGGCTCGTGAATCACCTGCGAACGCCGCACGCGGGCGGCTGCCGCTTCGGGGCCGTCGTTCGGGATCCCGTGGAAGTCCGCGATTCTGGACAGCAGCGCCGCCGCGTAGTCCTCTGTCTGGAGCAGGCCGGGCACCAGCGTCGAGGAGTAGACGCGGAACAGGCGTGTGTTGTGGAAGAACGGCACCAAGTCTTCTTGCAGCGCCTTGAGGCCGCCGCGCTGCCGGTGCCGCCACTCGTTGTACGTCGTCTCGGTGCGTGACTTTGCCATCAGATCCTCCGACTCGCCTTCGACATCGGGCCTGTCCGAGCTGTTTCACATCAGCGGATCTCGTATGCGTCGTGCGGGGTGGCCCGCTGCCGGACGGCTTCGAACGCCGCGCCGCACAGTTCCGCGGCGCCCGGGGCGTCGCTCTCTTCCGGGCCGCCCGAGTCCCGGTCCGCCGGGTCGTGCCGGAAGCCGTTCCTCCAGGCGGCGAACGGCTCCTTCTACTGGTCGATCCCGTAGACATCCCGCATCTCCAGGTGCGCGGCCGACTGCGTGGCGCCGGCCATCAGCTCATTGAACGTTGGCATGGGAGTCTCCGGTTTGGTGCGGCGATCCTCGGCTGTGCTGCCCGGCGGGCTCAATCCAGGGTCTCGATGGCGTTGAGTATCAGAGCCCGCGCCTCGGCGCCGTAGACGGCTAGCTGGTGCAGTTGTGCGAATGCCTTGAGGTACAGGTCGATCTCACTGGGTTGCACTACGTTCACCTGCGCGGTCAGTAGCTCCACGGAGACCAGGGCCTCGTCGAAAATGTGAAAGGTCTCCAGCGGCCGGAGCTGGCGGTCCGATGTGGCCGAGGGGATGACACCGAGAGACACCGCGGGCAGGGCGCCGACCGTGAGGAGATGGCCGAGCTGCGCCGCCATCGCATCCGAGTCGCCGATCCGGTAGTGGAGGGCGGCTTCCTCGATGACGAAGGCGAAGCGTTTCCCCGGCTCGTGTACGACCCGGGCACGTTCCATGCGCACCGAGGCAGCCGCGGCCACGTCGTCGGGTGCCGCATGGAATTCGGCGATACCCCCGAGCAGGGCCGCGACGTATCCCTCGGTCTGCAGGAGGCCGGGGACGATGCCGGGCGAGTACACGCGGAAGTGCCGAGTCCGTTTGTAGAGCGGCGCGTAGCTCTCCTGGAGTTGCTTCAGGCCGGTGCGGATTTTCCGGCGCCACTCGGTGTACATCGACTCGGCGTGGATGGACTGCGCCACGAGATCCGCTGCTTGATCTGCGGCGTCGCATGCGCGACACCACAGCCGGATGTCCGTGGCGTTCGGCGGGGTGCGAGCGTTCTCGATCCGGGAGGTCTTCGCGTGGTGCCATCCGCACCTGTTGGCCAGCTCGGTCACGGTGAGCCCGGCGTCCTTGCGCAGTTCTCGCAGCCTGACAGCGACGGCCGTGCGTGCGGCCTGCGCAGAGGACGATGGGGAAGCGGGTGACACGGTTGGCTTGTCCAGGGGCAGGGGTCAATGGATCTCGTACTCGTTGTGCGGCACGGCCCGCTGCCACACGGCTTCGAAGGCCGTAGCACACAGTTTCGCAGTGGCCGGGTCGTCGCTCAACTCCCCGCCGCTCGACTCTCCGTCCCCGGTGAAGTGATTCCATCTGATCACGGTCTCGTCGATCAGCCAGAAGTCGTTGCCCGGCAGTGCCAGGTCCGACGCGCGGCGGCGCGACAGCCAGCGGACCTGCTCACCGGCGGCGATGTTGATCGGCGTGCCCGCGTGCTCGTACCGGATGTACTCGGTCACGGGCTCGGACACGATCCGGGCGCGGCGGACCGTCACCCCGCGTGCGACAGTGCGCTCGATCAGATGCACCCAGTCCGTGAAGTAGTCGGGTGGGGGGTCGAGGGACCGCTCGCCGGTCTCGCGCCACTCCTTGAAGTGTGCGCTCTCGTAGTCGACGGCGTAGGAGTCGCGCATCTCCAGGTGAACCGCCGACTGCCCTGCGCCGTCGAGGAGTTCATCGAACGTCGGCGCGTTCGAGGACATCGCATGCCTCCCTCATCATTCGCACCATACGGGCGGGGATCCGGACGAGCGCTTCGTGGGCCGGGACGCCCTCTTCGTGGCCAGGGGGCGCGGATTCGTAGCAACGCGCTACTTCATCGGCGCTTGCCGTCCATCCCTGGATGAGCAACTCCTGCTTGTCGGTGTCGACCCACACCGTGGGGCTGTTGCCCACCGCTGAGTTGGGGTCGACGCCGATAAAGGCTAACGGCATGGTGATCTCCTACCTTCCGCCGTGCAGCAATGTGCACCATATTCGCGATCCATGGCAGCTCAGTCAAGGCAGGATTTCGGCCTAAGAGTTGTTCACGCACATCTATGCACATCTGTGGCGCCGTGCCCGGACGCCCTCTTAACGTCCACGTCATGGCGACCCGGCCCGGTACCCCCACCCCACCCGCCCGACCGCTGCTGACCCTCCGGGTCTCCCGCACCGGCGGCCGTACCTGGGGCCCGATACGGCGGTACTTCGCGCGGGACTGCGCTCCGCTGCTCACCTCCGAGTGGCCGCCCTGCGGTTGTCCGCGGTGTCGCGGGGTCCGGGGGCGGGGCTGGTGAGGAACGACGGCTCCCGCCCCGGCCGCCGGGCTTGGACGGCGGGCGGCGCAGGAACCCCGGGGCAACGGGGTTCTGCGGGCATCACGGCGCGAGGAGACACCTCGGGCCGCGCTCCCGACAGGAGGTCACCATGCGGCACCTGCCCGGACGGGTCAAGGCGGAGCCGGAAGACGACGACGGCGAGTCCGCCGGCGGCTGCGGTGACGGAGACGGCTGCGGCCGTCAGTAGCGCAGGACAGGTGAGGGGCGGCGGTGCCGCCCCTCACCCCGGGTACGGCGACGAGGTACCCCGGTGAGCGACCACCACCACGGCTACACCTGGCTCGGCAGCGGGCGCGAGTTGGCCAAGGACGGTCCGCGGCGGCCCGCGCACGGGGAGTTCGCCCTCAGTCGCGTACCGCCGCTGGAGTTGGCGCACTGGCTGCTGAAGTCCCCGGCCCTCGTGGAAGGCACCTGGCCCGACCCGCAGCAGGCCGCCGACTGGTGGGTCACGCGCGTACGGGCCCACGGCGACGCGCTACTGCCGCACGACCGGCAGCAGGTGTCCACCCGTACCCAGGCCGCCGCGCGGGCGGTCGCGGGCGGGGAAGACGTCGCGGGTGGGTGGTGGCTGGCCGGAGGACGCTTCCTCTCCGTCTGCCTCATCGGCTGCTCCCCGCACCGCTTCCGCCCGGAGTACCGCTGCCCGACCGGCTGACCGCGTACGACTAGGGCATGAGTGACCCGCTCGCCGACCAGGACAACGTCCTGGCCCTCCTGTTGCCGCCTCAGGCGCAGGGCACGCTCGGCGGGGGGATCGGCTTCGAGTACCGCACATGCTCCCCGAGCTGCTCCCGGCTCAACCCCGCATGCTCCCGCAGCGCTTGGACCATCGCGCCGAACGTCCGCATGCTGTCCGACGGCTCCGGCTCACCCCCACCACCCGCACCCATCTCCGCCACCTCCCGTTGCAGGCGTCCATGCTCACGGAAGGTGACAAGTACTGTCCACTCTCTGTGTATGTACGCATACAGGTTGTACGCGTCCCGCTTCTCACAGGGAACTCCCAAAATCGCCCCCGGCCGCGAACCCGACCCCCGCCCCGATACTGGGGCCATGAACGGCGCGACAGAGCGAAGTGCGGTGGGGGAGTCCGTTCTCGTGGTCGAGGACGACCCCGGGATCGCCGACATCCTCCAGATCACCCTGCGCTTCCACGGCTTCGCCGTACACGCCGCCCCCACCGCCCGGCGCGCCCTCGAACTCGCCCGCGCCCACGCCCCCGACCTCGTCCTCCTCGACGTCATGCTCCCCGACGGCAGTGGCTGGCAGGTCTGCCGCGAGCTGCGGGCATACGGGGACGAGCCCGCCGTGATCTTCCTGACCGCCCGCGACGCGCCCGCCGACGTGCTCGGCGGACTCGCGCTCGGCGGGGACGACTACATCACCAAGCCGTTCAACGTCGACGAGGTCGTCGCCCGCGTACGGGCCGTGCTGCGCCGGACCCGGGGCACCCCGGCCGGCGGCGGGGTGCTGCGGCACGGGGACGTGGAGCTGGACGAGGCGACGTTCACCGTACGGCGCGGGGGCGCGCCCGTGGAGCTGACGCCGACCGAGTACAACCTGCTGCGCCACCTCATGCGCAACGCCGGCCGCATCCTCACCAAGGAGCAGCTGCTGCGCAGCGTCTGGCAGTTCGACACGGCGGTCGAGTCCACCGTCGTGGAGACGTACATCAGCTACCTGCGGCGCAAGCTCGACCCGCTCGGCCCGCCGCTCATCGAGACCCGCCGCGGCGTCGGCTACGGCCTGCGCGCCGTAGGACCGGCGGCGGCACCACCCGACCGCGGCGGGCCGCCGCCGTGAAGCGGTTCCCCCGTTCGCTGAGCAACCGGCTGTCCGTCACCAACGTCGTCATCCTGGCCGTCGGTCTCCTCGCCGCCGCCTGCGCCAGCCTCTTCGGCACGTACACCCTCCTCGTCGGCGAAGTCGACTCCACCGTGCGCCAGGGCCGCGACACCCTCATCTCCGGCCCGCTCAGCGCCGACGCGCTGACCCGGGTGTGCCGGCTCGCCGACGCCTTCGGCGCCCCCGACGACAAGGGCATCGCCCGTTCCGCCAAGGACGAGCCCTTCGTCCTCCTCGACCCCGCCGGCGAACTCGAACCCACCTGCGCGCTCTTCGGCGGCGACAACCCCCGGCTCTCCCGCGAGATAGCCGACTCCGTCGACAACCCCGGCGCCCTCGCCGACTCCGGCGACCTCACCAGCATCGCCGCCGGCGGCCACCACTACCGTGCCGCCGTCGCCCGCCTCGACGACGGCTCGTACGCCATCAGCACCACCCGCTACGACGGCGTGCGCAACGCCGTACGCAAACTCTTCGTCATGGAAGCCGTCTTCGGCGCCCTGCTCCTGCTGCTCCTCGCCGTCGTCTCCTCGCACGCCGCCCGCCGCCGGCTGCGCCCCCTGGAGGACATGGTCGAGACCGCATCCGCGATCTCCGAGGGCGACCTGTCGCGCCGCGTCGACACCTCACCGCCCGGCGGCAGCGAGGTCGAGCAGCTGCGCGACGCGCTCAACGCCATGCTCCAGCAGGTCGAGGGCGCCATGGCCAGCCGCGAGGAAGCCGCCGCACGGCAGCGGCAGTTCCTCGCCGACGCCTCGCACGAACTGCGCACCCCGCTGGCGACCGTCCTCGGCTACCTCCAGCTCTACAACAAGGGCATCCTCGACGACGACGAAGCCGAACGCGCCCTGAGCCGCGTCGGCGCCGAAGCCGAACGCATGAGCCGCCTCGTCGACGAACTCCTCGCCCTCGCCCGCCTCGACCAGCACCCCGCCCGCGACCGCGCCCCCGTCGACCTCGCCGCCCTCGTCCGCGACGCCGCCGCCGACCTGCGCGCCCAGCAGCCCCACCGCCCCGTGACGGCCGACGCCGCGGCACCCGCCGTCGTCGTCGGCGACGAGGCCCAACTGCGCCAGGTCCTCGGCAACCTCCTCGCCAACGTACGCACCCACACCCCCGAGGACGCCGCCTGCACCCTCTCCGCCGCCACCGGCGACGGCGCCGCCGTGCTGCGGATCGCCGACACCGGCCCCGGCATGCGCCCGGAGGACGCGGCACGCATCTTCGACCGGTTCTTCCGCGCCGACCCCGGCCGCGCCCGGGACGTCGGCGGCAGCGGCCTGGGCATGTCCATCGTGCGGGCCGTGGTCGAGGCGCACGACGGCGAGGTCGCCCTCGACACCGCACCCGGCGCCGGCATGGCCGTCGTCATCCGCCTGCCGCTGCCGCCCGACACGCGGACGGACACCCCGGTTGAGAGTTCGGTGTGAAGCCCCTGCGGGATCCCTGAGGACCCTGGGTACGCCCCGGCCCCCGCGGCGACGCTGAAGCCCCGCGCCACCGAGAGCCGAGGAGTCCCGCCGTGGCCGCACTGGCCCGATTCTGCTTCCGCCACCGCTTCGCCGTCCTCCTGCTGTGGGTGTGCGCCCTCGCCGGCACCACCGCCGCCGCACAGGCCGCCGGCAGCCGCTGGGCCAACGACTTCGAACTGCCCGGCACCGAGTCCGCCGAGGCGGTCGACCTCCTGCGCGAATCCTTCCCGCAAACCTCCGGCGACACCGACAGCGTCGTCTGGCGGGCACCGGAAGGCGCCTCCGTACGGGACCCGGCGATCCGCGAGCGGATGACCGACGCGCTGGCCGGCATCGCCGACATACCCCAGGTCGGACAGGTCACCGGCCCGTACGCGCCGGAAGGCGCCGCGCAGATCAGCCGCGACGGCCGGATCGCGTACGCGCAGGTGACCTTCACCGAGCAGGCCATGAACCTGGAGAAGGAGAACGTCGAAGAGGTCGTCGACACCGCGCGGGCCGCGGCCGGCGACGTCGACGGGCTCCAGGTCGAACTGGGCGGCGAGGCGATCCAGGCCGTACAGGGCGCGCCCGGCGGGCTCGCGGAGGTGACGGGCATCGTGGCGGCGGCGGTCATCCTGTCGATCGCCTTCGGCTCGCTGTACGCGATGCTCCTGCCGATCGTCTGCGCCGTCTTCGGCATCGGCACGGGCCTGATGACCGTCACGCTCCTCAGCCACACGACGGACTTCGCCGAAGCGACCACCCTCCTCGGCAGCCTCATCGGCCTCGGCGTCTCCATCGACTACGCACTGTTCATCGTCACCCGGCACCGCACGGGGCTGCGCCGCGGCATGGCGGCGGAGGACTCCGCCGTACGGGCCCTCGACACCGCGGGGCGCGCCGTGCTGTTCGCCGGCGGGACGGTGTGCGTGGCACTGCTCGGCATGATCGCGCTGGGCATCGGCTTCCTCAACGGCGTGGCGATCGCGGCGTCGCTCACGGTGCTGCTGGGCGTAGCGGCCTCGGTGACCCTGCTGCCGGCACTGCTGGGGATCCTGCAGACCCGGGTACTGAGCCGCCGCCAGCGCCGCAGGCTGGCGGAGCGGGGCCCGGAACCCGAGCACGACCGGTCCCCCGGCCGGGCCGCCCGGTGGTCGCTGCTGGTCCAGCGCAGGCCGCGCCTGCTGGCGGGCATCGCGGTCGCCCTCATCGCCATCGTCTCGCTCCCGCTGCTCTCCCTCCGCCTGGGCACCACCGACCAGGGCAACCACCAGGAGTCCGAGACCACCCGCAAGGCGTACGACCTCCTCGCCGAAGGCTTCGGCCCCGGCTTCAACGGCCCGCTCCAACTGGTGGCGGAAACCCCGGCACCGTCGGACACCCGGAACCTCACCCGGCTCGTCGGCGAGGTCGCACGAACCCGGGGAGTGGCAGAAGTCGGCACCCCCGCCCCCGCCCCGGACGGCAAAGTCGCCGTGGTGCAGGTCATCCCGGACAGCGCACCCCAGGACGAGGCGACGGACCAACTCATCGACCGGCTGCGCGACGACGTCATCCCGACGGCACAGGAGGGCACGTCGCTCGACGTCCGCGTCGGCGGCGTCACGGCGATCAACAAGGACTTCGCCTCGGTCATCACCGGCAAACTGCCGCTGTTCGTCGGCATCATCGTGGCACTGGGCTTCGTCCTGCTGCTGGTCGCGTTCCGCTCGGTGGTGGTGCCGCTGACGGCGGCGGTGATGAACCTCCTGGCCGCGGCGGCCGCGTTCGGCGCCCTGGTCGCCATCTTCCAGTGGGGCTGGGGCAGCGACCTCCTCGGCCTCGGCCGGGAAGTCCCCATCACGGCGTTCCTGCCGGTCATCATGCTGGCGATGCTCTTCGGCCTGTCGATGGACTACCAGGTCTTCCTGGTCAGCCGCATGCACGAGGAGTGGGTCCACCACCGCGACAACGCCCGCGCGATCCGGGTGGGCCTGGCGGAGTCCAGCCGCGTCATCAACGCCGCGGCGCTCATCATGATCTGCGTCTTCAGCGCGTTCGTCCTGAGCGGCGACCTGGAGGGCGTGATGGCGGGCATCGGCCTGGCGGGCGCGGTGGCCCTGGACGCCTTCGTGATCCGCACGATGCTGGTCCCCGCCCTGATGCACCTGATCGGCCCGGCCAACTGGTGGCTCCCCACCTGGCTGGACCGCCGTCTCCCCCACCTGGCCGTAGAACCCCGCGACACCCCGAACGAGACGGAAGCCACCCCGACCCCACAGGAGTTGGCGAAGACGGGCGGCGGCCCGGCGTAGGGCCGGAGCCCACCGCGACGGAACGGGGTGCCGCCCTGTCGGGCCGCACCCCGTTCCCGTACCGGCGGTCGGTCTCAGACCGCTGCCAGCTCCTTCTGCTGCTCCCGCTCCGGTGCCCGGTCGTCCTGCTCCTCCGGGTCCGCCGCGGTGCCCTTCGGGAGGAAGAACAGCAGGGCGTACACCACGCCCAGGATCGCGATCACCCACCACATCGCGTTCTCGAACGCCCCCGCGAACGCCGGGCCCACCTCCCGCGCCGCCGCCGGCTCGTCCATCGCGCCGAAGAACACCACCGACACCAGGCCCAGACCCAGCGCCATCCCCAGCTGGTTCGTCGTGTTGATCAGACCCGACGCCGAGCCCGCGTGCCGGCGCGGGACGCCGGACAGGACCGCGTTCGTCAGCGGGGCGAAGACCAGGCCCATGCCCGCGCCCAGGAGGGTCAGCGGCAGCGCCATCTGCCAGGTCGAGATCTCCGCGCCGTAGCGGTCGGACGCCGTCAGGTACAGCAGCGCTCCCGCGACCATCATCACCGCGCCGCCGTGCAGCACCTTCCGCCCGAAGCGCGGCGTCAGCTTCTGTACGGAGATGCCCGCCGCCACCGAGCAGCCGAGCGAGAACGGCAGCCCCGTCAGGCCCGCGTGCAGTGCGCTCCAGCCGAGGCCGAGCTGCATGTACAGCGTCCACACCAGGAAGAAGATCCCCAGCCCGGTACTGAAGGCGAGCTGCACCCCGATGCCCGCGGCGAAGCTCTTGACCCGGAACAGCGACAGCTCGACCAGCGGCGCGCCGTCGGTGCGCTGCTTGCGCTTCTGGTACGCGACGAACGCGGCGAACACCGGCAGGCTCGCGGCCATCGAGACGAAGCCCCACGCCGGCCAGTCGTTCTCGTGGCCCATGGTGATCGGGTACAGCAGCATCAGCAGGCCCGCGGTGGCCAGGAGCACCCCGCGCAGATCCAGGCGCATCGCGTCGGGTGCCGTCGACTCGCTGATGAAGCGGCGGCCCAGGATCAGCCCGGCGATACCGACGGGCAGGTTGATGAGGAAGATGGGCCGCCAGGCCAGCCCGAACAGGTCCCACTCGGTGAGCAGCGCGCCGATCATCGGCCCCGACACCGCGCCGAGGCCGGCGACCGCGCCGAACATGCCGAAGACCTTGCCGCGTTCCTCCGCGGGGAACGTGACGTGGATGATGCTGAGCACCTGCGGCACCATCAGCGCCGCCATCGCGCCCTGCAGCACCCGCGAGCCCACGAGCATCGCCGGGTCGGCGGCGACGCCGCACAGCAGCGAGGCGACGGTGAAGCCGCCCATGCCGAGGAGGAAGACCCGCCTGCGGCCGTAGATGTCGCCGAGCCTGCCGCCGGTGATGAGGCCGATGGCGAAGGCGAGCGCGTAGCCCGCGGTGATCCACTGGATCGCGCCGAAGGAGGCGCCGGTGTCCTCCTGGATGCTGGGGATGGCGATGTTGACGATCGTCGCGTCGACGAGGTCCATGAACGAGGCCGTCAGTACCACGGCGAGCGCGATCCACCGGCGGCGATCCGGTCCTGCCACAGAGGCGTTCTGGAAGGTCATAGCGGTAACTTAGGATTCGTATAGGACAGGTCATGTCCTAAAGCGAAGGCAGTCTGGAAAACATGACGACGGACACTCCCAAGCGGCTCCTGCACCTGCTCTCCCTCCTCCAGACGCCCCGCGAATGGCCCGGCAGCGAACTGGCCGACCGCCTCGGCGTCACCGACCGCACCATCCGCCGCGACGTCGAGCGGCTGCGCGACCTCGGCTACCCGGTCGAGTCCACCCGCGGTACCTTCGGCGGCTACCGGCTCGTCGCCGGCAAGGCCATGCCCCCGCTGCTCCTGGAGGACGACGAGGCCGTCGCGATCGCCGTCGGCCTGCGCAGCTCCGCGGGCCATACGGTCGCGGGCCTCGCCGAGGCGTCCGTACGGGCGCTGGCGAAGCTGGAGCAGGTGCTGCCGTCGCGGCTGCGCCGCCGCGTCACGTCGCTCGGCACCGCCACCACCCCGCTGACCCGCTGGCAGGGCCCGCAGGTCGACGCCGAGGTGCTGACGGTGCTCGCCGCCGGCGCCTCCGGCGGCGAGCGGCTGCGCTTCGGCTACCGCGCGGCGGACGGCACCGAGACCAAGCGGCTCGTGGAGCCGGCCGGGCTGGTCTCGGCGGGGCGGCGGTGGTACTTCGTCGCGTACGACAACGACCGTGACGACTGGCGGTTGTTCCGCGTCGACCGCATCACCCGCCCCTTCGCCACCGGCGTCCGCCCGCCGCGCCGCGAGCTGCCGGCCGCGGACGCGGCCGCGTTCGTCGAGGCCCGGATGGGCGGGGACCGGCCCCGCTACCGCGCCCGCGCGACCCTGCACGCCCCCCACAAGGAACTGGCGCGCCGCCTCGGCGGGACGGAGGGGCTGACGCGGCTGGACGACGAGCGCTGCGAGTTCGTGACGGAGGCGGACGCGCTGGACTGGCTGGCGCTGCGACTGACGGCGCTGGGCTGCGAGTTCGAGGTGCACGAGCCGCGGGAGCTGGCGGACTACCTACGGGACCTCGCGGGCCGCGCGTCGCGGGCGGCGGACGGCATGGGGGATGCGGGCGGCGAATGACGGATCACAGATTACGGATCACAGATTACGGATCACAGATTACGGATGACAGATGACAGATGATGGACGGCTGACAGTTGGCGGG
>NZ_JACBXC010000420.1 GCF_013870535.1 Streptomyces phytophilus
GTCAGGTTGTTGTGCAGCGGATTCCGAGGATGTGGGTGTGGTCGTCGCTGAGGACGGCGGTGGTGCAGAGGTAGTCGGGTTCGTTGGCGCCGGTGCGGTAGAGGTGGACCGGTGTGGTGGGTTTTCCGGGTCGGGGTTGGCAGTTGTCGCCGAGGACGAAGTCGTCTTGGGCGGGGGTGTAGGTGGCGCAGGTCCAGTCCGTCTCGGCCGCGTTGGCGTCGGTGGCGGTGATGAACAGTGCTGCTGCGGTGGTGCACAGTGCGAGTAGGGCGGCGTGCGCCGGGTGGAGGGTGGTTCGCATGGGGGGTCCCTTCTTGGTGTCGCCGACCGTGAAGGGGTTGTCTTAGGCCGGGTGTTGGGGGTGGGCGTGAGGTCCGTCAGTGGTCGGTCGGTGTGCTGGCGGCGGTGGTCAGGGCGCGGAGGGTTGCGCCGGCGTCGGCGAGTCCTGCTCCGCAGTTGTTGCCGCAGCCGGTGATGGGGCCGGCGGCGTTGGAGGTGATGGCGTGTGTCGTTTGGGCGGGGGTGTATTGGGGGCGTAGTTGGCGGATGAGTGCGGCGAGGGCGGAGATGTGGGGTGCGGCCATGCTGGTGCCCTGGGCGAAGAGGTAGTTCTCCTGGGCGGGGTCGGTGGTGCCGGTGTTGTAGGTGGAGAGGATGGCGTCTTGTTCGCGGGTGTCGGTGCTGCCGCCGGGGGCGGTGATTTCGACGGCGGGTCCGTAGTTGGAGTACGGGGCGCGGTGGCGGGTGCGGTCGTTGGCGGCGACGGTGATGACGTTCTGGCAGCTGGCGGGTGAGTAGTCGTCGGCGTTGGCGTTGTCGTTTCCGGCGGAGACGACGACGGTGGTGCCGTGGTCGGTGGCGTAGTCGATGGCCTGCTGGGTGGTGGTGTCGCAGGGGACTTTGTTGCCGAGGCTGAGGTTGATGACTTCGGCGGGGTCTTCGTTGTCGGGGGTGCCGGTGATGGTGCCGCCGGCGGCCCAGATGACGGCTTCGGCGATGTCGGAGGCGGCTCCGCCGCAGGCGCCGAGGGCGCGGAGGGGCTGGACGGTGGCGTCGTAGGCGGTGCTGGTGACGCCGTTGGCGTTGTTGCTCTGCGCGGCGATGGTGCCGGCGACGTGGGTGCCGTGCCATACGGAGTCGTGGGCGGGGGTGCCGGGGCCGCAGTATCCGGGCTCTGCCCAGCTTCCGGGGTCGTGGTAGTTGGGGTCGCGGCCGTTGCCGTCGCGGGCGTTGCCGGGGTGGCTGATGAAGTCGTATCCGGGGGTGATCTGGTTGTCCAGGTCGCTGTGGGTGACGTATCCGGTGTCGATCACGGCGACGTTCACGCCTTTGCCGGTGGCGTATTGCCAGGCCGGGGGGACGTTCATGCCCGCTTTGTCGTCCCACAGATCCCATTGCTCGGGGTAGCGGGGGTCGTCGGGCTCGGCTGCGGGATGGAAGACGGGGTCCGGTTCGGCGTAGGCGACGTCGGGGTCGCCGGCCAGCTTCGAAGCGAGGTCGTCGGGGGACGGGGCGGAGGTGTCCTGGTCAAGGGAGAAGCGGACGGCGCCGGTGGCCAATCGGCGGTCGAAGGCCAGGGATGCGCTCAGCCGGGTTGACTTGAGGGTGTCCTTGACGGCCTGGTCCGAGGTCGCCTGGGGGGTGTGGGGCTTGTAGCCGGCGATCAGGTAGGCCGGCTGTCCGGGGTTGTCCGGTGCGGCAGCCGTCGCTTCGCTTGGGGGGAGCATGGCGAGAGGGAGGGCGCAGGCGGCCAGCGCCGTCGTCAGGACGCGGGTGGGCACACGAACACGGGTGCAGAAGGGCACGGCAGGGCCTGCTTTCCGGAAGCGGGGCGGCTGGACCGCCGGGATGGGGATGAGGGTGCCGGGATCACCAGCAGATGGTGTTCCGGCCGGGAACGATCGGGCCCGCCTGCCTCCTCATCGGCAGGCGGGCCCGGCCGGGGGCGGTCAGGTGCCGATGACCTGGAAGCTGAACGGGCGGTCGTTGAGGCCGCCGGCCTGGTCGCCGGTGGTGACGACGATGTGGTTGTTGTCCTGGACGGCGATGTGGCTGTTGTCGCGCAGGTTCCAGCCGTCGTCGGTGATGTTCGAGGTGGCGCTGGGCAGGGACTTGAAAGGCCGCTGGAAGGTGATCGAGTAGCGGCCCCCGCCCTGCTTTTCGACCAGGAAGTCGCCGCTGCCGCTTTGGACGTTGCCGTCCTTGTCGACGTTGCCCCAGATGATGCGTGCGCCCGACCCGCCCGAAGAGCCGCCGCCGGAGCCGGGGTCCGGGGTGCCCGCGGTGCGGGTGAGGTAGAGGGCCTGGCCGTAGTCGGAGCGCAGCCAGATACGCCGGTTGTCGGCGACGCCTTCCAGGTCGAAGTTGTCGAACTCGTGCCCGCCGGGCTCCACGGTGACCCAGGCGCGTTCGATGCACCAGCCGTCGCCGCCGGTGAAGCGGATGTAGACGGGGTAGCGGTCCAGGTCCGCGGTGGTCAACTGCGGCTTGCGCGGGTCGTTGTACTCGGCCTCGACGACGTTGGCGTCCTCGCCGAAGATGAAGGTGTCGGTGGCGCCCTGCTGCATGTCGGAGGCGCCGGCGATGTCCAGGATGAACTCCCGGCCGGCGATGCCGAGGTAGGCGGTGCCGTTCTCGGGGTGGGCCGATTCGACGTCCGCGGTCTTGATGGTCGCGCTGATCTTCGTGATGTCGGCCATGACTGTGTGCCTTTCGTTCAGGCGTGCCGGGGCGTCAAAGGGGCCCCTGACAGTGGGGGGTTGGTCCAGCACGGGCCGGATCGCAAGGGCCGGCGCCGGTGGGATCGGTGAGGGAAATGGGAACGGTCCAAGGCCGCTCGGGCGTCACATGCCACCCGGTAACCGGCGTGTCCGTGACATCGCCGGCCGGACCCTCACACAAGGTATTCACTCGAATATCACGCGTGACACATGGGAGTGGAGTCACGCAGTCCCCTTCCGCCCCCTGGGCGTACGACGGGCGTACACCCAGGCGCGTTATCGATTCCGGACCGTCCCTTCGAGGGGTTTCGTCACCACTGCGACAGGAGAGGGCACACGAGGCGTTCGCTTTTCTGTTGGTGCACACCGGCAACGACGGGAGTCGAGATGCGCACGATCAGATACTGGGCCGCCGCCGCGGCAGCAGCCCTCATGCTGCTGGGCACCGTGCAAGCCGCCCACGCAACAACCGCCGACGACACGGCAGGACACCAGCGTCCCGCGGCCAGCGCACCCGCCCCGGCACGGGCAGAGGCGATCACGCTGCCGCTGCGCGAGGCGATCGACAACCTCGGCGTCGCCCCCGAGGACCGCTCCGGCTACGACCGCGAACGCGAATACGGCGCCGGATGGATCGACGCCGACCGTGATGGCTGCAACACCCGCAACGAGGTACTCCTCGACGAAGCCGTCGCCCCGCCCGCCGTGTCCGGCCGCTGCCGCCTGACCGGCGGCCAGTGGTACAGCTGGTACGACGACCAGACGGTCACCGCCACCGACATCGACCACGTCGTACCGCTGGCAGAATCCTGGGATAGCGGGGCGAAGCAGTGGACACGCGACAAGCGCATCGCCTACGCCAACTACCTCGACGACCCCCGCCACCTCGAAGCCGTCAGCCAGCGCTCCAACCGGCAAAAGGCGGATAAGGACGTCGCCGAATGGCTCCCCATCGAATCCGTCCGCTGCAAATACACCGTCTACTGGGTCGCCATCAAAAACACCTGGGCCCTCACCGTCGACCCCGCCGAGCAATACGCCCTCAACACGCTCGCCGACTCCTGCCCTAACAGCCCCGTCACCTACGAACCCGTCGCCTAACACCGTCTCGTGAGCGACTAGCTGCAGGCGAGGTTGTGCATGTGGGCGATGCCGCTGGCGGCCCAGTAGACGCCTTTGCCTCGGCGGCGGCAGTCGCGAAGAATCTTCCAGGTCTTCATCCGGGCGAAGACATGCTCCACTCGGGCGCGCACCCGGCGGTGGGACGCGTTGTGCTCTTCTTTCCAGTCCGGGAGCTGGTCCTGTCCCCGGCTGCGGCGGTGCGGGATAATCGCGCTGGTGCCCTGGTAGCCGCCGTCGGCAACCACCAGGGCCCGGCCGCAGGCGGCCTCGGCGCCCGAGGCGCCGAACGCAGTGCAGTCGTTGTGGTTGCCCGGCAGCGGGTTCCCGACGATGAACACCAGGCGGGTGTCGGCCTCGATGACGACCTGCAGGTTCGCCGAGTACCGGTAGTTCTTCGCCGGGGCAGACACGGTGCGGTCCCGGGTGGGGACCAACGTGCCGTCCACGATCAGCACCTCGTCCCGTCGCGGACGGCGCCGGCACGGCTGCAGAGCCAGCCAGGGCCCGTGCCGATCGATGATCCGGCCCACCGCCGCCACGGAGATCCCGAACAGCGGCGCCAACTGCCGCATCGTAAGGTTCGTGCGGTAGTACACAGCCACCAGCAGCACCCGATCCGCCAGCGGCAGCGACCACGGCCGTCCCGGCCGCCCCGCCACCAGCTCCGGCCCACCGGCCTGCTCCACCGCCTGCAGCAGCCGACGGAATCGGCCCGGCGCCAGACCGGTGAACACCTCGATCACGTTACGTCGTTCCGCCGTCAACACCTGCACACCAGACCAACGCGCACCAGCCCTCATAGTTACGAGACAACCTTTA
>NZ_JACBXC010000421.1 GCF_013870535.1 Streptomyces phytophilus
TGCGCGAGCCCGACGGCCGCGACGAGCTGCCCCAGCGTGATGTCGCCGCTCAGCGCGAGCCGCCCGCCGACCAGCGCCACCAGCGCGATGAAGCCGCCGGTCAGCGCGAGCACGACGCCGTTCTGCCAGCCCTCGGCGCGCGCGGCGCGCAGCGTGGCGGCCAGCGAGTCGCGGCTGGTGGCCCGGTAGCGCTCGACGGCGGCGTCCCGCGCGCCGATGCCCTTGAGCACCCGCAGCCCGGCGATCAGGTCGGCGGCGACACCGGAGGCGTTGGCGGCCTGCTCCTGCTCGGCCGCGCTGCGGTGCTCCAGCGGCTTGCTCAGCAGATGCCCCAGCCAGAGCAGCACGGGCGTGCCGATCAGCACGAGCAGTCCCAGCGGTACGGAGATGAGCAGCAGCGCCGCCGCGCTGACCGCCGCGCCGGCCAGCCCCGAGACGCCGACCGTCACCACCATGACGATGTAGCCGACGCGCTTGGCGTCGTCGGTGGCGATGTTCGCCACCGCGCCCGGCAGCCGGCCCCGCTCGGCCCCGCCGCGCGGGTCGACCACCCGCCCCACCAGCTCCAGCCGCACCTGGTGCGCGGCCAGTTCCGCGGCCCGCTCGGACGCCTTGACCCCGAGGCGGAAGCTCACCGCGAGCATGACGTACACCGCGACGAGCACGAGGAGCCAGCGCACCAGCGCGCCCGCGTCGTCCCCGGCGACCGCGTCGTCGATGACCATGCCGATGAGCACCGGGACCAGCGCCTCACCCAGCTGGTGCCCGACCGCCAGCACCGACCCGATCGCGACCCCGCGCCGCTGTCCCGCGATCGCACGTTTCAGCACGTCCCGTCCCGACGGTCCCTGCGCAGCCACCCGCCACCCCACTCCTTCGTCCACCCGTCCCGACCAAATAGGTAAGGCTAGCCTAAGTATTTTGCCCGGCTGCCGGGACCCCGGGGGCGCGCGAGGGGTCCGCCGGCCCCGACTTGGCTGCACAGAGCGGCGGTTGGGGCTCCGCCGATCACTTGACGCGGTGATCCCCTTGGGGAAGGTTGTGCTCCGGAAGGTGCGGGAGAGCCGGCCGGGCGCGGAGCGCCACGGGGCCGGCCCGAGGAGCAGAGGGGAGACCGTGGTGGACGAGGACTCCGTCGCCGTGGTGGGCGGGAGCATCGCGGGGTGCGCCACGGCGCAGGCGGTGGCGCGGGCGGGTGCGGGTCGGGTCACCGTCTTCGAGCGGGCCGGCGGCGAGCTGCGCGACCGGGGCGTGGGCATCGGCCTGCACGACGCGCGGTTCGCGGAGCTGGAGGCCGCGGGGTACGTGGACTCGGCGATGCCGTGGTCCGGCCTGAACCGCCGGGTGTGGACGATCCGCGACGGAGACGCCGAGCTGGGCCGCGGGTTCGCCGAGCAGCACTTCCCGTTCCGCTCGTACAACTGGGGCTCGCTCTGGCACGAGCTGCGCAGCCGGGTGCCCGAGTCGGTCACGTACCACACGGGCGCGGCCGTGACGGCCGTCGAGCAGGACGCGGACGGTGTCTTCCTCAAGCTCGCCGACGGCCGGCAGGAGCGCTTCGACGCCGTGATCGGCGCGGACGGCTACCGCTCGGTGGTCCGCGAGGCGATGTTCCCCGGGCTCGCCCCGGACTACGCCGGCTACCTCGGCTGGCGCGGCACCTCGGCGCCCGTCGCGGGCGACCCCGAGACGGACGGCGCCGAGGCGCGGGTGGTCGTCTTCCCCGGCGGCCACTGCATGATGTACCTCATCCCCGCCGCCGGCGGCGGCTTCCGCATGAACTGGGTGCTCTACGCCGTCCCGCCGGACGACCCCGAGCTGCTGCTCGACCTGCGCACCCCGACCTCGCTGCCCCCGGGCCGGGTCGCGGCGAAGCTCACGGCGTACCTGCGCGACCTGGTCGCGGAGTACTTCCCGCCGTACTGGGGCCGCTGCGTGCTGCGTACCGCACCCGAGGACTCCTTCATCCAGCCGATCTACGACCTCCAGGTGCCGCGGCTCGCCGTGGGCCGGCTGCTCCTCGCGGGCGACGCCGCCACCGTCGTACGGCCGCACACCGGCGGCGGCAGCGTCAAGGCGCTGCAGGACGCCACGGCGCTGGAGGCCGCCTGCTGCGCCGGGGACGGCTGGCCGGAGATCGCCGCCGCGTACGACGCGGACCGTACCGCCGTGGGCGCCGCCATGGTCGCTCTCGGCCGGCGGCTGGGCCGCGCCCAGGTCGTCCAGACCCCGGACTGGCAGAAGATGGGTCAGCCGGAGTTCGACGCCTGGTGGCAGGAGCAGAACCAGGGCTCGGACCGGAGCAGCGGGTTCGGCGGCCACGCGCTCAAGCGCGGCTGACGCGCGGGGTCTTGACCGGGGCGGGGGCCGAACTGCCCGCCCATCTCTGAAATTTCAGACGGAACCTGACCGAATCGGATTGTGAGAGGTAGAGATTGCGTCTCCCTCTTACATATTTTGATGTTGTACTCACCCGTAACTTATACTTCCGACTTAGCATCAGACACATCGCTCAGCCCACCCTCAGCAGGAGCGATGGATGCACCGACCCCCACATGTCACACCCTCCCCATCGCAAGGTAATCCCGTGTCAGCTTTACTGTGTCATGACCCCGACGTAGGGGTCGCGTAGTGAAGATCAACCGTCGACTCGTCCTCCTGGTCGCCGTGCCCCTTGCGGTGGCCATCGCCTTTTCCGTGCGCGCACTCGCGCCGGCGACGACCCAGGCGTTCCAGGCCAACAGGCTGGCGCAGATGGTCGATGCCGCCGAGTCCGCCGCGGAGCTGACCGCCCGGCTGCAGCACGAACGTGTCGCCGCAACCGCGCTGGTCGCCTCGCAGGGCGATGCCACCACCTTCCGCAAGGCCGCCGACGCCACGGACGCAGGTATCTCGGACTACACCGAGAAGCGCAGGAAGCTCGACTCCCTTCCTCACAACGCCGGCCTCGCCCTCCAGCGGATCGACAGCTCGCTGGCAGAACTGCCGTCCCTGCGCGCCCAGGCGCGCTCCGGCGGCGGCACGCTCTCCACGCTCGCGTTCGGGTACCGGATCACCATCGCCGACCTGATCGACTACCGGGACGGCATCGCCCAGGCCGACGGCGTCGACGCCGACATCGCCGACCGCATCCGGGCCTCCGCCTCCCTGTCGCGCGCCGCGGAACACGTGGCGCAGCAGCAGGTCGTGGTGCTCCGCGCGCTGGCCGGCGGCGGCTTCACGCCCGCCTCCCAGCGCACGTTCGACGCCACCCAGCTCGGCTACTCCGAGTCCACCGGCGTCTTCTTCACCCTCGGCCCCGCGGAGTGGCGTTCCTGGCTGGAGCGCACGCTCTCCGGCCCGCGCGCGCTGCCCGCGCAGCGGATGGAGGACGAGGTCGGCCGTACCACGGTCGGAGAGGACCTCGACATCTCCGCCGCCGAGTGGCAGGAGGCCACCGCCGACCGGCTGTCGATGCTGCGCTCCGTGGAGGGCCGCGTCGACGACGCGGTGCACGCCTCCGTCAAGGAGGAGCGCTCCACGCTCATCTGGTGGGCCGTCATCGAGATCATCGTCGTGCTCGTGACGCTCGTCGGCGCGCTGCTCTTCGCCTTCCGGATCGGGCGCGTGATGATCCGCCGGCTGCGCGACCTGCGCAACGCGGCGCACACGGTGGCCACCGAGCGGCTGCCGCAGATCGTCACCGACCTCTCCCAGCCCGGCGCACTGGGCGGCGCCACGCCGCAGCAGGTCGCCGACAGCTCCGGCAGCCCGGTGGAGACCACCGGCGAGGACGAGATCGGCGAGGTCGGCGAGGCGTTCAACTCCGTCCACCACGAGGCGGTACGGCTCGCGGCCCAGCAGGCCCACGCGCACGAGCAGTTCGCGGAGACCCTGGTCGGCGTCGCCCGCCGCGGCGCGCAGCTCACCTCGGTCATGGTGTCCGAACTGGACGCGGTCCAGCGCGACGAGGCCGACCCGGAGCGGATGAAGATCCTCTTCGCGCTCGACCACCTCGCCATCCGCATGGAGCGCAACACCAACAACCTGCTGGTGATGGGCGGTTACGGACACGCCCGGGTACGCGAAGCGGACGCCCCCTGCGCCACCGTGGTCGTCGCCGCCGCCCAGCAGATCGAGCGGTTCGAGCGCGTCGCCATGGGGATCGTGGAGCAGGGCATCGGCATCGCCGCCCGCGGCGTGCACGACCTCGCGCACATCCTCGCGGAACTCCTCGACAACGCCACCCGCTTCTCGCCCCCCGACAAGCAGGTGGGCGTGGCGGTCTGGCGGCTGTGGGACCGCGCGGTGGTGCAGATCGTCGACGAGGGCGTCGGCATGACCGCCGAGCGCCGCGAGGAGCTGAACACCCGGCTGGCCAACCCGCAGACCGGCGTCGGCGCCGTGCGGTCCATGGGTCTGCACGTGGTGGCGCGGCTCGCCGCCCGGCACGGCATCGTCGTCGAACTGCGCTCCTCCGCGGGCCCCGGCACCATCGCCGAGGTCACCCTCCCGCCGTCGGTCCTCGTGGCCGTCGAGGAGGAGACGATGGTGGAGGGCGAACGGCCGCTGGTGGAGGGCGAGGCGAGCGTCTTCGGCGCCGCCCCCCGCGGCGTGCCGGGCCCGCGCAAGCCGATGGACGAGGCCGCCGCGGCCGCCGCCCCCCGGC
>NZ_JACBXC010000422.1 GCF_013870535.1 Streptomyces phytophilus
CGTCCGCGGCGACCGCGTAGAGCCGGGTCGTGGCCCCGGCGCGCTGCGACAGGATGCTCTCCACCGAACCGTCGTCGCCCAGCGGCCCCGCCTTCAGCTCCGCGATCCGCGCCCGGTCAAGGGCAGGTGAACTGCCCGCGTTGGCAAGCTGCTGGTCCACCCGGTCGACGAGGTACGCCTCCAGCAGGAGGAGTCCCGCGACGTTGGCGGCCAGCAGGGCCAGTGCGGCCAGCGCCGCCGTCACCACCGCCAGCCGCGCCCGCAGCGTCCAGCGCTGCCATACCCGTACGCGCCACCGCCGCCTGCCGTGCCGCCGCGCCGGGGCGGCGGACGCCGCGTCCGTCAACCCGGGTCCCGCGGCAGGCGCAGCACGTAGCCGACGCCGCGTACGGTGTGGATGAGCCGCGGCCCGTGCGCGTCGAGCTTCTTGCGCAGGTGGTAGACGTACGACTCGATGATCCGGCTGTCGCCGCCGAAGTCGTAGGACCACACGCGGTCGAGCACCTGCGCCTTGCTGACCACTCGCCCGGCGTTCGTCATGAGGAACCTCAGCAGCCTGAACTCCGTCGGCGTCAGCTCCACCAGAAGCCGGCCGCGGCGCACCTCGTACGCGCCCTCGTCGAGCTCCAGATCCGCGTAACGCAGCACCCCGGCATCAACCGGACCCGCCGCCTCCGCCGGGAGGGCCCGCGTGCGCCGCAGGATGGCCCGTATCCGCAGCACCACCTCCTCCAGGCTGAACGGCTTGGCCACGTAGTCGTCACCGCCCGCGGTCAGACCGGCCACCCGGTCCGCCACCGTGTCCCGGGCGGTCAGGAACAGCACCGGCACCTTCACCCCGCCGGCCCGCAGCCGCCGGGCCACCTCGAACCCGTCGATGTCGGGCAGCATCACGTCCAGCACCACGAGCGCGGCGGCCCCCGCCTCGGCCGCCGTCAGCGCCTCGAACCCGCTCGCCGCGGTCCGCACCTCGAACCCGACCAGCCGCAGGGTCTGCGACAGCAGGTCGCGGATGTTCTCCTCGTCGTCGACGACAAGGACGGTGGTGGGGGCGTCAGTACTCGGGGTCACGCCTCCCGGTGTAGCAAGGGAACCTCACGGAACCCTGAGAGCAACCTGAAGACAGGCACAAGACGTGCCGTGGCCGTGCGTTCAGGAGGAGGGGCCGGCGGATTCCAGGTGCGCCAGCCGCTTCCGCCAGCGGGCGGCGTTCTCCTCCTGTCCGTAGTCGGACTCGCAGGCGGCCTGGGCCCGGCAGGCGTACACCGCCAACTCGGGGAGGTAGGCGCGTGCCACGTCGACGATCGCTTCGATTCCGTCGTCCCACGCCGGATTGACGATCGTGTCGACCAGGGCGGTCCCCATCTCCATGGCCAGCTTCGCGGGGCGGGCCGATCCGCTGGCCAGGGCGTGCAGGAAAGGGCCGCTGTTGTGCCCCTCGCCGGCCAGATCCGCCAGATGGCGGGCCGTTTCGGTGTTCCCTGCGCGGGCGTGCACGAACGCCAGGTCCATGGCGAACTGGCCCATCCACGTTCCCGCCAGGTCACCCGCAAGGCTTCCCCCCGAGATGTCCTCGGCCCGGTCGAAGTCGCCTTCGTAGAGCGCCAGCGCGAATGCGGCCACCTGGGCCGACCCGTCGTCGTAGATCCTGCGCAGCTCCGCCGCCGCCCGCGACAAGCCACCCGCTTCCGCCAGCCGGTGTCCGTACTCGGCCGGGCTCTCCATTCCCGCCGTCCGGCGTGCTTCGGCGATGACGGAAGCACCGCCCAGGAATATGTCGCCCAGGGAGCAGTCACCGCGGGAAACCGCCACGGCGTAGGCCGCCCGGGCTTCCTCCTGGCGCCCCTCGGCGTGCAGTCGAAAGGCCAACTCCAGGGGGACATCCGCGCCTTGGTCCTGTGCGAGGTAGCGGTCCCTGCCGGCCCGCAGGGCGTCGAGCCCCAAACGGGCCTCCACTTTGGCGTACGGGTCGCCGTCCGCCAGTCCGATGGCGTGCTCGAACGCGGCTGAGGCGCCGTCGGGATCGTCGTCCCACAGAACCCACCCCAGCCGGACCGAGGCCCCGGCCTCGGAGATCGGGCCCCATGCGCCGCTGCCCCAGCAGTCGCCGGCCCGGAGCGTCTGCGTCCAGCGCGGGTCGGTGGGCCGGACGTCGTACTCCGCCTGCACGAGGCGCTCCTCCAGCGGGCGGTGCTCCTCGGGACGGTAGCGGCCGTTGAACGTCCCCGCGTAGTACAGGCGGTCAAGGGCGTCGTAGGCGTTGCGGTAGTACCCGGCCAGCGCGTCGTCGACGCGGTGATGGCGCACGGCCACCCGTTCGACGCGCTCGACGAAGCGGTGGGCGTTGGCGCGGACGAACTCCGCGTCCAGCGACTGCGCTTCGCTGACCTCCCCGGCAAGCGGCCCCCGCGGGCGGCCGGCCTCACCGTCCGCTGCTTCCCGCAGCACCTGCAGGAAGAACCCGGAGTCGTACGGCAGCAGCCCGGCCCGGTCCCACCACGGCTCGTGGTGAACGAGCAGCACACGCAGCCGCACCGGGCCGCCTGAGGCATCCGCGCGCACGACATGGATCCGGTACATGTTCTCCATGCCGCCACCCTGGCAGCCGCCTGTGACAACGGGGCGTTCGCCGCAGCACGCCGTCGCCGGCGCGGCGGCGCTGCGCCGCCACCGTCGCTTGCGGTTCTACGCAGTTGGGTCCGGCCGGCGCGGCACGGGCCCCGCCACCAGCAGAGCGCAGCCGGCCGAGCCGGCCCTGCCTGTTATGCCGGTCCCGCCGGCGCGACCGCCTCCGCCCTGATCCCGCCCGAGGGCCGGCCGCCGCCGACTCCGATGTAGTGGGTGTCGTAATAGGGCTCGCCCTGCCCCTCGGTGTCGTCGGTCAGCACCGGTTCGTCGGCGCGGGGTGGAATATGGAGCCGGATTCGTAGACGACCGTCCGAGCGCGCAGGAGAGCGGATTGCCGCTCGCAAGAGCCGTATCGCAGGCCGACAGGACGACGACTCCGGCTGCCCATGCCGGCCGGCTGGTCACGTCACCCGCCCGAGCAGCGTGGCTACACGGACGCTCTCACGGTAGGGAGGCGGCGGCAGCGCCCGGCGGATCCGTTCGGCGAAGGCCGTCCGCTCCTGCGGGCCGGGAAGCCGATCCGCGGGGATCGCGGAGCAGACCGAGCCGACGACCTCATCGAGGCCGAGTTCTACGCCGTATTCGAGGACGGACTCCCGCACCTCGGCGAACCCGGCGGCCTCCAGCGCCTGTGCGTAGCGGCGCCGGTCGTCCGCGCCGGTCCCGCACGTAGCCTCCAGCCGCGTGTCGAAGTAGTCCTCCAGACACGATCGCAACGCGCGCGACCAGGCGCTGTCCTGCAGCCACAAGGGCGCGCCATTGGCCACCACCGCGATGCCCCCGCCCCGGCGGCACAGCGGAAACAGCGCCTGGAAGAGCTCGTCGTGCCGCATCCAGTGCAGCGCCTGCCCGATCACGGCCATCCCCAGAGACCGCTGTCCCAGCAGCCAGGCCAGTGCAGGGACATCCGTGTCGGCACCCAGCACCCACGCTACGTTCCGCACCCCTTGTCCTGCCGCGGCCTCTCTGGCGAACCGGAGCATGTCCGGTTCCGGGTCCATGCCGATCACCGAGCCGACCCGGGACGCGACCGGAACAGCCAACTGGCCCGTGCCGCAGCCGAGGTCGAGCACGGCATCCTCGCCAGTCAGCGCGAAGGCCGCCTGGAGGACGTCGATGACTTCGGGCGGATACCCACGGCGGTATCGCGCGTAGTACTCGGCGACGTCACCACTGAACCCCACGGTCATGAGCCCCACCCTGACAGAGCGGGCCGCCTCGGACACCTCTTGGACACACCGCTTGGCTACGAGCGAAGCGGTGCCCTTCACGGGCAGGGCCCGCCCGTTCTGCGGACGGGTGCGTGGCCCGCCGTCGTCTGGGTACCCGGACGCGGCAGCAACGCACTCATCGCCATGAACGGAGGTCAGCCTCATGGGACTTGGCGGAAGCATTCTTCTGATGGCCGCGGGTGGCATTCTCGCCTTCGCCACCGACTGGAACGTCAGCGGTCTGGATGTCCAGGTGATGGGCTGGATCATGATGCTCGCCGGCTTCGTCGGCCTGGTCGTCATCTCCAGCGTGCAGCGCCGCCGCCGCGCGGTCGCGCCTCCCACCGACGCCGTCGTCGAGGAGCGGCATCGCTACTACGAATAGCGGCGCGGAGGGGGCCGCTCTCATCCGCGGCGCAACCCCGGACCCCGGGACCCTGCGGGAGCCGGTCTCCGGGCAGTGGAGGGAACAGCCGATGAGCGAGCATTTCGACGGGATCAGGGAGAGGACGATGCATCATGGCAAGCACGCAGGGCAAGTTGCGCGAGCAGGTGGAGACGGCGCGCGGCCGACTGGGTGACGGCGTCGGGGAGCTGGTCGCCAGGACGGGCGTGAAACACCGGGCCCAGCAGGGGGCCGCGGACGTCAGACGGGTCGTCGACGACAAGACTCCGGACCGGGTGCGGCACGCCGCGGGGCGTGCGGGCCACGTGGCCGAGCGCGCGGCCCGTACCGGCAAGAGGCGCCCGGTGCCGACGGCGAGCGTCGTGGGTGGCGCGGTACTGGCGCTGGTCTTCCTGCT
>NZ_JACBXC010000423.1 GCF_013870535.1 Streptomyces phytophilus
CTACCTGCCCGACCGCCCCCGCGCCGAACTGCACGCCCACCTCGCCGAGACGGGCGCCGCCGCCGAGAAGCTGCGGGGCAGGCCGGTGCGGGGCGGGGGCCGGTGCGAGGGCGGGCGACTGGCTGGTGATGGCTGACCGTTATCAGAGATCGGGCGCCTGGAGTCGCTGGAGCGCCGGCGCCGGGGCGACAGGGTCGTCAGCCGCCCAGGTAGGCGTCCACCTCGTCCGCGACCGCCCGCGTGTAGCGCTCCAGCCCCGGGGACTTGGCCCGGCACGGCTGCCCGCCCTCCGGGGTCGGCGCGAGGCAGAAGTGCAACGGGTCGTCGTCGCGGTGCAGTTGCGCGGTGCCGCCGGGGCCGGTGCAGTAGCCGGCGGTGCCCTGCTCGTGGTCGTTGCACGGAAGGTACTGCGTCCACTTCCCGTCGCCGTCGCGCAGCTCGCGCCCGCCGTCGGCCAGGAGGTCGCCGGAGGCGGCGGCCTGCCGGTCGTACAGGTCGTTGACCTGCTCGATCCGGTCCGGGTGCAGCGCGTCGGGCGGCTGCTGCACCCACACGATCCGGGGCCGCGGCACGTCGGCGGCGCGCGCGGCGTCGGCGATCTGGCCGGTGAGGGCGCGCAGGTCGGCGGCGTAGCGCTCGTAGTACGCGGACGTCCCCCACTCGACGCCCTCCATGCACGGCGTATAGCCCCAGGTGTTGCCCCAGAACTGCAGCACGATCACGCCCGGTTCGCGCTCCTTGACGAGGGCGGCGGCCTTCTCGTCGCGCGGGACGAGGGAACGGCCCGGACGGCCCTGGAGGTAGTCGCAGACGGTCACGCCGGCGACGGGCTCGCTACTGTACGAGCCGACGCGGCCGGAGCGTTCCAGCCGGGCGCCGAGGATGTCCTGGGCCTCCATGGCGAGGGAGTCGCCGAGGTAGAGCACGTCCTGCGGGGCACGCGGGGGCGCGCTGCCGCCGGAGGGCGAGGAGCCGGGGGCGGGCTCGCCGGGGGCAGGCGTGGCGGGGTCGGGCGAGGTGAAGTGGGAGCGGTCGGGCGACTGGTTCCGCACGGCGCTGTCCACCGTGCCCCCGTCGTCCGACCGCGACACCGCGCCCCATCCGACGGCCACGGCCACCAGCACCACGGCGAGCACGGGAGCCGCCCAGCGCTTCGTCTCCATCAGATCCTCCGGCACGGTGACAACTGGCCAGTAGGGTAGGGAGTCGACCGCTTCCGGGTCGAGGCCCTTCGGCCCATTGCCTGCGACCGACTGCGGCCCGCCGCCTGATGCCGCGCGGCCGTAGCCGAAGCGCGCCGGATGACAATATCTGTTAACTGTCAGACGAGGCCCCCGGCCCCGGGTCTCAGTCGGCGGTCGTCGGCTTCGGGCGCGGCCTGCGGACCAGGTACGCGGCGCCGAGCCCCGCGACGAACAGCGCCAGCACCGACACCCCCGTGGCCAGCCATCCGGCGCCCAGCCAGCGGCTGCCGAAGTACCCGAGCGTCACGCCGTACGCGGCCCACAGCAGCCCGGCGAGCGCGGACCACGGCAGGAACTCCCGCACCTGGCGGTGCATCGCGCCCGCGCCCAGCATCACCACGCTGCGCCCCGCGGGCGCGAACCGGGCCAGGACGACGATGCCGCCGCCGCGCCGCCCGCTGAGGTGGTGGCCGAGGCGTTCCTGCGCGCGGGCCAGGTAGCGGGAGTTGGCGAACTTCTCGCGGCCTCTGCTGGCGAGCCGGAACGCGATCATGTCGCCGAGTACGGAGGCGGTGGCGGCGCAGAGCAGGAGTGCGAGCAGTTCGGCGAGGTGGTCGGCGGCGGGCAGGGTGGCGCCGTTGCGTACGGCGTCGGCCGCGGTGGTGGTGCCGGCGGCGGCGGTGGCGGCCATTATGACGAGCGCGCCGCTGGGCAGGAGGGGGAGGAAGACGTCGAGGAGGACGGAGGTGGCGACGATGGCGTACATCCACGGGGTACCGCTCAGTGACCCCACAAACTCCACTGTTCCCCTGCTCCCCGTGTCCCGGCGGTCATCCGGTGGTCGTCTGCCGCGGACGAGAGCGCCGGGCGGGTCACAGCGTACGCCTGGCGCGTCGCCGCAAATCGCACGGGGGGACCAGATGTAACCTGCATCACTCCTGAGCACCCGCTCACCTGCCGTCACCGGCGTACCGCACTCCTACCGCACTCGTGCGGCATCCACACGCCTCGCCGGCGGCCGTCGTACGGGTACGGGCGCCGCGCGGTGCTCCTCAAGCGGGGGGTTTCGGCGGGGAGTCCGGGCCGGGTTGCCACTTCTCGACCGGTTCGCCGGGGGGCGCTTCGCCGTCGGAGCCGCACAGCTCCGCGGACAGCTGTTCCACGAGTTCGCTGAGGTCGGTGGGCCGGTCGGGCGTCCACCAGTCGCCCAGCATCTCCGCCAGCGCCGCCTGCCGTGCCGCCGCGAGCCGCTCCGCGACCCGGGTGCCGTCGTCCGTGCAGAGCATCGGGAGCCCTTCGCGGCGGGTGAGTCCGCGTTCCTCCAGTTCCTGCGCGGCGCCGAGGATCACCTCAAGGGGCAGTCCGGTGCGTTCCGCGAGTGCGACGGGTTCGACGGGCTCGGTCCGGTCGGCGGATCCGTAGCGGCGGACGCGCAGGAGCAGCCAGCTGGAGGCGGGCCGCAGGTCGAGGCCGGCGCGGCGGGTGATGTCCTCGTACAGCTCCCGGCGTCCTTCGCGGGTGCTGAGGGCGCTGAGTGCGCGGCAGACCTCGTCGCGGGGTGAGCGTTCGACGGGGTTGGTGGCGACTGTTTCGCTGCCGTCCGGGACGGTGACGGTGCCGCGCAGGGGGTCCTCGCGGAGGAAGAGTGCGACGAGGAACGCGACGAGGGCGACGGGTGCGGCGTAGAGGAAGACGTCGGTGATGGAGGTGGAGTAGGCGTTCACGACCTCGGGTTGCAGGGAGGCGGGCAGCCGGGCGATGGAGCGGGGGTCGGATTCCAGGGTGTCCATGTCGAGTCCGCCGGGCAGGGAGGCGCCGCTCAGTTCTGCGTCGAGTTTGTGGCGCAGCCGGCTGGTGAAGATCGTGCCGAAGACGGCGACGCCGAAGGACGCGCCGATGGAGCGGAAGAAGGTGGCGCCGGAGGTGGCGACGCCGAGGTCGCCGTAGGAGACGGCGTTCTGGACGGCGAGGACGAGGACCTGCATGACGAGGCCGAGGCCGAAGCCGAAGACGAAGAAGGAGGCGCCGAGTTCCCAGTTGCCGGTGTTCTGGTGGAGCCGGTGGAGCAGGAGGAGGCCGGCGGTGGTGACGGCGGTGCCGAGGACGGGGAAGATCTTCCAGCGGCCGGTGCGGCTGATGAGCTGCCCGGAGCCGGTGGAGGCGATGAGCATGCCGGCGACCATCGGGAGCATGTGGAGGCCGGAGGTGGTGGGGGAGACGCCGCGTACGACCTGGAGGAACGTCGGCAGGTACGTCATCGCGCCGAACATCGCGAAGCCGACGACGAACCCGATGACGGAGCAGAGGGTGAAGGTGCGGATGCCGAAGAGCTTGAGGGGGATGACGGGCTCGGCGGCGCGGCGCTCGACCTGGACGAAGGCGGTGAGCAGGGCGATCGCGAGCAGTGCGGCGGCGGCGACCTGCCAGGAGCCCCATTCCCAGGTGGTGCCGCCGAGGGAGGCCACGCCGACGAGGCAGATGGCGAAGGAGGCGATGAGGGCGGTGCCGAGGTAGTCGATGCGGTGTCTGGTGTCGCGGCGCGGGATGTGCAGGACGACGGCGATGACGACGAGGGCGGCCAGGCCGATGGGCAGGTTGATGTAGAACACCCAGCGCCAGCTGAGGTGTTGGGTGAAGATGCCGCCGAGGAGGGGGCCGAGGACGCTGGTGGTGCCGAAGACGGCGCCGAAGAGGCCCTGGTAGCGGCCGCGTTCGCGGGGCGGCACGATGTCGCCGACGATGGCCATGGCCAGGGACATGAGTCCGCCGCCGCCGATGCCCTGGAGGGCGCGGAAGCCGATGAGCTGGCCCATGTCCTGCGCGATGCCGCAGAGTGCGGAGCCGGCGAGGAAGATGACGATGGCGGTCTGGAAGAGCTTCTTCCGGCCGTACTGGTCGCCGAGTTTGCCCCAGAGGGGGGTGCCCGCGGTGGCGGCGAGGAGGTAGGCGGTGACCACCCAGGAGAGGTGTTCCATGCCGCCGAGGTCGCTGACGATGGTGGGCAGGGCGGTGGCGACGATGGTCTGGTCGAGTGCGGCGAGGAGCATCCCGGACAGGAGGGCCGCCATGGACAGCAGGACGGTGCGGCGGGGGAGGCCCTGGCCGGGGACTTCGGCGGCGGGCGGGGCGGCGGCGCCTGGGGACATGGGCGGCTCCCCTCGGGTGGCTCGTCCGTGCGGCGGGCGGTGCTGGGTGGTGCTGGGTGCTGGGTGCTGGGTGGTGCTCGTGTTGCTTGTGGTGTCTGTGATGCGCGGGTCGTTTGCCTCATAGTCGCCCGGATGGGCCGATAGGGCCCGCCGGGGCGGTCCGCTCGGGCCGGAGAGCGGCCGGGGTGCGGTGCGCAGGGTTCCGGGGGGTCTGCATAATCGCCTCCATCCCACAGGAGGGGGAGCACGGTGAGACCTCGCGCATGCCGCACCTGCGGCGAGCCGCTCCAGGAGCAGGGCGGGCCGGG
>NZ_JACBXC010000424.1 GCF_013870535.1 Streptomyces phytophilus
CGACCGGCTCCGCCCGGTCCCGCCCGGCGCGGTCGGCGACCTGTACGTCGCCGGTGCCACCCTCGCCCGCGGCTACCACGGCAGCACCCGGCTCACCGGCGAGCACTTCGTGGCCTGCCCGTACGGCCCCGCGGGGGAGCGGATGCTGCGCACCGGCGAGCGCGCCCACTGGAGCACCGCGGGCCGGCTGACGGTACGCGACCGGCGGGCCGCGGCGCACGACGAGGCGCTCGCGCAGGCCCGCCGCCCCGAGGGCGGCGGCGACCTCGGCGTGCTCCTCCCGCTGCGCAAGGAGGGCAGCCGCCCGCCGCTGTTCTGCGTGCACTCCGCCACCGGTCTCGCCTGGAGCTACGCGGTCCTCGTGCCGCACCTCCCGCAGGACCGGCCGGTGTACGGCATCCAGGCGCGCGGGCTCGCCGGCCCCGAGCCGATGCCGCGGAGCGTGGCCGAGATGGCCGCCGACTACGCCGCGGAGATGCGGACCGTGCAGCCCGAAGGCCCGTACCACGTGCTCGGCTGGTCCTTCGGCGGCATGCTCGCGCAGGCCGTCGCCGCCCGGCTGGAGGAGCAGGGCGAGCGCGTGGAACTGCTCGCGCTGCTGGACGCGTACCCCGACGGCGGCGCCGGCACCTCCCTGTTCTCCAACGAGGACGCCGCCGGCCGCGCCGCCGCCTCCGCCCCGCAGGGCCGGCTCCTCGGCCCCGGGGGAGACGAAGCCGCGGTGCCCGGCGTCAGCGGCCGGCTGCGTTCGCGGATGGAGCAGGTCATGCGCCACTCGGCCGGGTTCGCCCCCGAGCACACCCCCCGCCGCACGACCGGCGACCTGCTGCTGTTCGTCGCCACCGAGGACCGCCCGGAGCGGCTCCCCGCCGCCGACGCGGCCGAGAGCTGGAAGCCGTACGTCGCCGGTAGCGTCGAACCGCACCGGATCGGGGCGGACCACTTCGGAATGCTGAAATCCGCCCCCGCCGCGCAGATCGGCCGCATTCTCGCCGAGCGGCTGGGCAATCCGGAAGAGGCCCCGGAGAAATGAGCCGGCGCATGACGGTATACGGAATTCGGCGACCCGGATTCCGTATACCGGCACGCCGAGCGGAAAGGCGCGCCCGCACACCCGGCGCACGCCGAAATGACGCAGGAATTCAGTGAGAAGGAGCGCGCGCGTGGCCAAGGCACCGGAGATTCCCGTACACAACCGCAGGGACGGCCTCGAACCCCTGCCCGAGCTGCGCCGGATGAGCCAGGAGACGCCGCTGCTCGAAACCCCGCGCGACTGGGTCGCCACCGGGCCGGCGGAGGTGCGCCGGATCCTCGGCGACGCGGACCGCTTCAGCACCATGCCGCCCGCCGACACCGAGGAGGACCGGCGGCGCCAGATCCAGGAGGGCAACCTTCTGCAGTACGACCCGCCGGACCACACCCGGCTGCGCCGCATGCTCACCCCCGAGTTCACCAACCGCCGGATGCGCAGGCTGGAGCCCTTCATCGAGGAGATCGTCGGTGAACGCCTCGACGCCCTCGAACGGGCCGGCCGGCCCGCCGACTTCATGCGCCACTTCGCCTGGCCCATCCCCGGCCTCGTCAGCTGCGCCCTCCTCGGCGTGCCCCGCGACGATCAGGCGGAGCTGGCCCGCAACCTCGACATCAGCCGGGCCGGCAACCGCAGCCGGAAACAGCAGATGACCGCCGGCAAGGCATACGTCGGCTACATGGGCCAACTCGTCGCGCGCAAGCGCCGCGACCCCGGCGACGACCTGCTCGGCATGCTGATCCGCGAGCACGGCGACGACGTCACCGACACCGAGCTGACCGGCATCGGCACCTCGCTGATGGCCGCCGGCTACGAGAACGTCGCCGGCACCCTCGGCCTCGGCACGATGCTGCTGCTCGGCCACCCCGACCAGCTCGCGCTGCTGCTGGAGAAGCCGGAGCTGGCCGACCGCGCGGTGGAGGAACTGCTGCGGTACGTGTCCGTGATCGCCACCTCCTCGCCGCGCACCGCACTCGCGGACGTGCCCGTCGGCGACGCCGTGATCAAGAAGGGCGACGTCGTGGTCTGCTCCCTCCTCGCCGTCAACCGGGCGGCCGGGGACGGCGCCGGCCACGACGGCTTCGACATCACCCGCGAGGTCACCCCCCACCTGGCCTTCGGCCACGGCATCCACTACTGCCTCGGCGCCCCGCTGACCCGCGTGCAGCTCAGGATCGCCCTCCCGCGGCTGCTGCACCGCTTCCCCGGGCTGCGCCTGGCCGTACCGGCAGCAGACCTGCGCTACCGGACACACGCGCCCAACTACGGCGTCGAAGCGCTGCCCGTCACCTGGTAGGGGGACCCATGCCACGCCGCCCCGGGCCCGCGCCCGTCCACACCCGCAGATCGCGCTTCGACCCCGGGGCCGAGCTGCGCCGCCTCGCCGCGGAACGGCCCGTCACCAGGATCGGCGCCGGGCCGGGCGACAGCGAGGAGTACGTCTGGCTGGTCACCGGATACGACGCGGTGCGCCAGGTACTCGGCGACCACGTCCGCTTCTCCACCCGCCGCCGCTTCGGCCGCGCGGCCGGCACGGCCGGGACGTACCCCGACGACTACCGCCCGGACGACATGATCGGGCAGCTCATGGACTACGACCCGCCCGAGCACACCCGGCTCAGGAAGATCCTCACGCCGGAGTTCACGGTCCGCCGGATCCGCCGCCTCCGCCCGCGGATCGAGGAGATCGCCGCCGACCGGCTCGACGCAGTGGAGCGGGCCGGCCCGCCCGCCGACCTCGTCGAGCAGTTCGCCACCCCCTTCTCCGGCGCCGTGCTCTGCGAGCTGATCGGCGTCCCCCGGGACGACCGCGAGGCGTTCCTGCGCCGCGCCCGCCACCACCTCGACCAGGGCCGCGGCCGGCAGGCGCGGGCCGCCGCGGGCGCCGCCTTCTCGCGCTACCTGGCCGCCCTGGTCGCCGGGCAGCGCCGGGATCCCGACGACGGCTTCCTCGGCATGGTCGTACGCGACCACGGAGCCGACGTCACCGACAAGGAACTCCGCGGCGTCTGCGTCCTGCTGATGCTCGCCGGCCTCGACAACATCTCCGGGATGCTGAGCCTCGGCACCCTCGTGCTGCTCGAACACCCCGGGCGGCTCGCGGAGATCCGCGCGGACCCCGGCACGGTGGACCGCACCGTCGAGGAACTGCTGCGCTACCTCACCGTGCCGCACGCGCCCACGCCCCGCACCGCCCTGGAGGACGTCACCGTCGGCGGACAGCTCGTCAAGGCCGGCGAACACCTCGTCGTCTCGCTGCCGACGGCCAACCGCGACCCGGCGCTGACCGCCGCCCCCGACCGCTTCGACCCCGCCCGCGCGCCCTCCGCCCACCTCGCCTTCGGCCACGGCGTCCACCACTGCCTGGGCGCCGCGCTCGCCCGGATGGAACTCTGCATCGGCTACACGGAGCTGCTGCGCCGCTTCCCCCACCTGCGCCTCGCCGCGCCGGCCGCGGAGGTGCCGTTCCGGCTGCACACGACCGCCTACGGCCTGGAGCGGCTGCCGGTCGCCTGGTGACCGGCAGCCGGGGAGGGGAGACGACGATGGAGGTACGGGTCGACCGCGACAGGTGCGTGGGGTCGGGGCTGTGCATGATGCACGTGCCCGCGGTCTTCGACCAGTCCGAGGACGACGGCAAGGTGCTGCTCGCCACCGCGCACCCCGGCCCGGGGCTCGCGAGGTCCGTACGCGGCGCCGCGGGGCGGTGCCCCGGGCGGGCCATCTCGCTGCACGCCGACGGCGGCACCGGCGGGGCCGACAGCACCGAGAACGTCCGGCAATGACGGGGGTTCCCTGAAGTTCTTCTGAGGATAAAGCGGGCCGCCGCGGTGCGCTGAGCACCGCCGACAGAACGCCATTCATCGAATTCTCATGAAAGCCGCCGCCGGCGACCTTCGCCGGCGGCGTTCTGTATCCGCCCTGTGACCGGCGCTCACGTAGAACTTGGGCCCATGTTCACCACACGCAAACGCGCATTCGCGCAGACCCTGCTCGCCTCGTCCGCACTCGTCGTCAGTGTCGTGCTGGCGGGGTGCTCCGACGATTCCGAGGCCGCCTCTTCCGACGGCGGCACGTCCGCCTCTCCGGGCAGCCCGTTCGACCAGGCGGTCGAGTACGCGCAGTGCATGCGTGACAACGGGGTGCCGGAGTTCAAGGACCCGGTGCAGGACACCGGCGGCGTCATGTTCAACCAGGGCGGATTCGACCCGGAGTCCGCCGAGTTCAAGGCCGCGGAGGAAGCCTGCCGCGACAAGCAGCCGCAGCGCCAGGGCGGCCCGGGCGGCGGTGAGCCGCTGGACTCCGAGAAGGTCGCGGAGTGGGCCGAGTGCATCCGCCAGAACGGCGTGCCCGACTTCCCCGACCCGGAGATCGAGGGCAACAGCATGGTCGTGGACATCGGTGCAGCCGACCCGGCGAAGTTCGAGCCGGCCCGGCAGGCATGCCAGGACAAGTACCCCGGTGGCGGCATGCGGATCGGCGGGGGCATGCGGTGACGAGCCGTGAGGAGACGGAAGAGCTGAACCTGCGGGAGCGCCCGCCGGGCGCGCTGGAAGTCCGCCCGCCCGGCCCGCTCACCGCGGACGGCGGCCCCGAGCCG
>NZ_JACBXC010000425.1 GCF_013870535.1 Streptomyces phytophilus
CCGGCGATCGGTCCGGCGCAGGCCGCTCCCCCTCCTCTCCGCTACGCCACTGCCCCGTCCGGGCCGTAGCCCCTCTTCGGCACCGGCTCCGCCGCCGCTTCCGGCGCCGGAACCGACGCCGACGCCGGGTCGCGGGACTGGCGGGCCAGCCAGTGGCGGTAGCCCTCCGCCCGCTCCGCGTGCCAGTCCGTCTGGCCGCGGTGCAGGTCCCACGCGCCGGCCGACGCCACGTCCCCGTACCGCTCGGCTATCGCCACCGCCAGCCGGACCGCCGCCAGCGCGTCCTCCGCGGCGTCGTGCGCCCGGCCGAGCACCACCCCGTACTCCACACAGACCGCCTCCAGCGTCCTCTTGCCCTCCCGGAACGGGTCCACCGTCCTGTCCATCGCGTACGGATCGATCACCGGGCCCTCCTCCCCGCCGCCCAGCCGCTCGCCCATCGGGGCGAGCCCGTGGCGGCGCAACTCCGCGGCCAGCAGCGTCAGGTCGAACGTGGCGTTGTACGCGACGACCGGCACGCCGCGCGTCCAGTGCGCCGCCAGCGCGTCCGCCACCTCGTCCGCGACCTCCGCCGCCGGCCGGCCGTGGGTCGTCGCCCGCTCGTCGGTGATCCCGTGGATCGCGGTCGTCTCCGGCGGCACCGGAACACCCGGGTCGGCCAACCACTCCCGCCTGCGCGTCGGCACGCCGCGGACGGCCTCCACGACCGCGGCGGAGACGATCCGCGCCTCCCCCGGGTCCGTCCCGGTCGTTTCCAGATCGAAGCCGACCAGCAGCTCCCCGTACCACCCCATGGGCGCCCTCCCTGCTCCGTGGCCAGTGACTCCACACTCTCACCCGCCACTGACATACCGGACCGGAAGACTCCGGATACCGGGGAGCGGTCAAGGCGCGTAGACCGAGGGAGGGGAGGGGGTGCGGCGAGGGGGTGCGCGGCGCCCGTCAGGAGACCGGGCGCGCGTCCGTCCAGAAGCTCTCGAACTCCTCGCGGTACACCTCGAAGAGCCCCGGCTCGCCGCCGCCCTCCCCGTGCACCAGCTCCCGCCGCGCCGCCCGCAGTACCAGCGCCGGCGCCTCCGCGCCGCGCGCCCGCCGCAGGTACGTCTGCACCACGCCGAGCCCGTCCGGCCGGTCGCCGTTGATCAGGTACGCCGTGAACCGCGGCGTCTCGTCGAAGACCCGGATGTCGAACGCCCCCGCCGGGTCCGCGCCGCCCTGCGGGCGCAGCCGGGAGCGGACCCGGCGCATGTGGATGATGTTCGTCTCCACCGCCCGCGCCAGCTCGCCCCGCTTCATGCCGAGTTCGCGCTCCCGGCGCCGCACCGTGCTGCTCGCCGGGTTGAGGAACAGCAGCCGGATCCGGCAGCCGCCCTCGGCGAGCCGGCCCAGCCGGCGGCCGGAGTAGTTCTGCACCAGCAGGTTGAGCCCGATGCCGATGGCGTCCAGCCGCCGGGCGCCGCCGAAGAGGTCCTCCACGGGCAGCGCGCGCTGCAGCCCGACCCGGTCGGGGTGGACGCCGACCACGTCCGCGTACCGGTCGCCGACCAGGTCCTCCACCGCGTCCACCGGCAGCCGGTCGGCGGACGGCGGCTGGTCGTCGGCGCCGAGGAGGCGCAGCAGCCGGGTCGCGGCGCGCTCGGCCTGCGCCAGCACGGTGCCGGACAGGGCGCGGTTGCGGGAGACGACGTTGCGGGCGACCTCCAGCTCGTCGAGCCCCAGTTCCAGGTCGCGCCGGTCGTCGAGGTAGGGCTCGAAGCACGGCCAGTGCTGCACCATCAGCTCGCGCAGCTGCGGCAGCGTCAGGAAGCTGATGACGTTGTCGTCGGCGGGGTCGAGCAGGTAGCCCTTGCGCCGGCTGACCTCCCGCACCGCGACGGCCCGCTGCACCCACTCCTGGCCCGCGGGGCCCGCCGCGGCGACGACCCAGTCCTCGCCGTGCACCGGCTCGTAGACGGGGCGCAGCACCGAGGCGACGACGGAGCGCAGCCGCTGCTCGACGACGTTCAGCCAGATGTACGCCCGCCCCGCGCGCGCCGCGCGGGTGCGTACCTCGTCCCAGTCGTCCTGGCCCCAGCCGATCTCCGCGCCGATCTCCATCGGCCGGGCCAGCGACACCGTGCCGGGCGGCGGTGGCGCGCCCGGTGGCGGCTCGGCCGAGCCGCCGCCCCCGCGATCCCCGTCTTCGGGACCGCCTGCCGGGGGCAGCTCAAGACCGCCCGCACCCACGCCCGTACCGCCTTCCGCGCCCTGCTCCACGATCACGGCAGCGTACTGCCACGATCCCCGGGGCGCATCCTGATCGGGCCAGGGGTAACCCAACTGCCGCGCCGGGTTCCACGGTTGTCACCCGGGCGGACGGTGAACGACCCGCGAACGGCCCGCGGACGACCGTCAAGTGCCCCCCGGGCGGCCCCCGGACGACCGCCGGAGACCCGCCGCGCCGCTACACCCCGCCGCCGGGGGGCACTTGGGCCGCGGCCGAGCGCACGTCCCGCAGGATCCCCGCGAGCAGCCCGGCGATGTTCCACGCGTCGTCGACGCCGCGGTGGTGGGTGCCCTCCAGCTCCCTCCCGGCGTGCGCCAGCGCCTCGGCCATCCCCGGCTCGCGGCCGAACCCGTGGGCCAGCGCGTAGAGCGTCTTGGCGTTCACGTGCCGCCTGCCGAAGGGGTACGCCACCTCCCCGGCCTCGCACTGCCGCTCGAACTGCCGCCGGTCGTAGTCCCCCCAGCTCGCCCACACCCGCTGCCGCGCGCCGTACTCGCGCCGCAGCAGCGCGCACGCCTCGGCGAACGGCACGCCGGCCGCGACCTGTTCCGCGGTGAGGGTGGTCAGCCGGGTGCAGAAGGCGCTCACCTCGGAGTGCTCGGGGCGCACCAGCAGCGAGCGCCGCGAGATCCGTTCGCCGGTCGGCACGTCCAGCTCGCAGAGCCCGATCTCGATGATCTCCGGGCTCATCCCGGCCGGCGGCGCGCCCTCCCAGCAGGTGGCTTCGACGTCGACGACGAGGACGCGGTCGAGGAGTTGCGTGGCCATGCGCACCAGCCAAGCACGCGGCGCCCGCGCGCCGCGCGGCGTTTTCCGCGGGTCCGGGGGCCTCGGGGAGCGTCGCGGGGGAACGCACCGCCGCTTCCATCGCTGCGCGTTATGGGAAGTTGTGATTACCGCGAACTCCCGGTTTCCGGAATCCTGACGCCTGGTACTTCCCTGGCCCCTCCACGCGCGGGACCACCCGAACCCGCGTGCCTTCGGAAACGAGGAACCTTGCGAATAGCCAGATCACTCCCCACGCTCGTCGCCGCCGTGGTGGCCGCCCTGACCTTCGGCGCCACCGCGGTCGCCGCGGACCACACGTCCGCCCGCGGCGCCGACGTCCCCGCGGCCGCCCAGGCCCGTACACCGGACGGCCCGCCGTCCACGAAGATCATCGGCGGCGGCTACGCCCAGAGCGGCCCCTGGGCCGCACGGCTGTTCTCCAACGGCCGCCAGACGTGCAGCGCGTCGATCATCGCCCCCACCTGGATCCTCACCGCCAAGCACTGCGTCACCGGCGGCGGGCTGTCCTTCCGGATCGGCAGCCTCGACCAGACCAGCGGCGGCACCCTCGCCAACGGCGTGCAGACCTACACCCACTCCTCCGACCTGGCGCTGGTCCGGATCGACCGGTCCGTCTCCACCACGTACGCCACGCTCGGCCAGCCCGGTTCGGTGACGGTCGGCCAGAACGTGCAGGTCTACGGCTGGGGCGCCACCTCGCAGTGCGGCTCGGAGATCAACTGCCAGTCGCAGTACCTGAAGGTCGCCAACGTCACCGTCACCGGCGGCTGCAGCGACGCCTACGGCGGCAACGCCATCTGCGCCCGGCGCGGCGACGGCATCACGGCCGGCGGCGACTCCGGCGGTCCGATGATGGCGAACGGCGCCCAGGTCGGCGTCGCCTCCACCAGCGACCGGCAGACCACCACCGCGTACACGAACGTCACGCGGTACCGCTCCTGGATCCAGTCCATCGCCGGTGTCTGAGGCCCACACGCCGCACGGCACCTGAAGCCGGGCGGATGCACCCGGTCCGTACGCCGGCACGCCCGGACCGGGCGCATCCGTCCACTCTCCGCCCACCTGCCCCGCCTGTCCCGCCTGACTGCGCGCGGGGCGGGTGGGCGGACCCCGAGTGGGGACGGCCACATCCTCCCCGGCCGTCCGCAGAGCAGCGCTCCGCCGCGGACATCCCGACCGCGGCGGGGTGCCGCTATGTCCAACCGGCAATCTCTTGCCGCGTTCCGGTCGCGGACGAAAGACTGGGCGGCATGACCGCATGGAACGACCGGTTCGACCTGAGTGACGCCCGCTGGCGCAAGACCAGTTACAGCGACCGTGCAGCGACGGCCTGCCTTGAGGTCGCGGACGGCTTCCACGCCACTTTGGTCCCGGTACGCGACAGCAAGGACCCGCACGGCCCGGCCCTGGTCTTCACCGCGGCCGCCTGGGAGGCGTTCGTCGACGGCCTCAAGTCGGGGGACTTCGAGGCGTAGCGGCCCGTTCCCCCGCGCATTTCGCTACGCGCCGATCCTTACCCGCTGAATCCCTGCCCGCCGGTCCCTACGCGCCGATCCCTACCCGCCGGCCGCGTCC
>NZ_JACBXC010000426.1 GCF_013870535.1 Streptomyces phytophilus
ACGGCCCTCCGCGCACCACCGGGCGAGGTCGGCGGCGATGTCCAGCATGCTGATCAGCTCCTCACGAGGCTGCTGGTCCTATTTGACACCCATCCACTGCTCGATCGGATGGAGCGCGAAGAACACGGCGAAGACGGCGGTCAGGACCCACATGAAGGGGCCGGGCTCGCGCCACTTCCCCTGCGCGGCCCTGATCGCCGTGTACGAGATGACGCCGGCGGCGACGCCCGCCGTGATGGAGTACGTGAACGGCATCAGCACGACCGTCAGGAACACCGGGACGGCCACGCCCCGGTCCGCCCAGTCCACGTGCCGCGCGTTCGCCATCATCATGGCGCCGATGACGACCAGCGCCGCGGCGGCCACGTTGCCCGGCACGATCTGCGCGAGCGGCGTGAACAGCAGCCCCAGCGCGAAGAGCAGCCCGACGACCACGCTCGACAGCCCGGTGCGGGCGCCCTCGCCGACGCCGGTGGCGGACTCCACGAACACCGTCTGCCCGGAGGCGCCCGCGGTGCCGCCGACCGCGCCGCCGGCGCCGTCGATGAACAGGGCCCGCGACAGCCCCGGCATCCGGCCCCGCTCGTCGGTGAGCCTCGCCTCGGTGCCGACGCCGATGATGGTGGCCATCGCGTCGAAGAACCCGGCCAGCACGAGGGTGAAGACGATCATGCTGACGGTCATCACGCCGACGTCGCCCCAGCCGCGGAACGACACCTCGCCGAAGAGGCCGAAGTCCGGTGTCGAGGTGACCCCGCCGGCGGGCAGTTCGGGGGCCCGGCCGTTGGCCCACGCCTCGGGCTTGAGGTCGGCGACGGCGTTGACGACGACGGCGGCGACCGTGCCGGCGACGATGCCGATGAGGATGGCGCCGGGCACGTTGCGCGCCTGGAGCATGAAGATCAGCAGCAGGGTGAGGCAGAAGACGAGGACGGGCCAGCCGCGGAGCTGGTCGTCCACGCCGAGGGTGACGATCTTCGCCTCGCCGGCCTGGACGAAGCCGGCGTTCACCAGGCCGATCAGCGCGATGAACATGCCGATGCCCATGGTGATGGCGTGCTTGAGGGCCAGCGGGATCGCATTCATGATCATCTCGCGCAGCCCGGTGACGACCAGCAGCATGATCACGATGCCGTACGCGACGCACATGCCCATCGCCTGCGGCCACGTCATCTGCGGCGCGACCTGGCTGGCGAGTACGCCGGAGACGCTGAGCCCGGCGGCCGCGGCCAGCGGCACCTTGCCGAAGAAGCCCAGCAGCAGCGTGGTGACCGCGGCGGCCAGCGCCGTGGCGGTGATCAGGCCGGACGGGGCGAGCACGTTGCCGGCCGCGTCCTCCCCGCCCAGGATCAGCGGGTTGAGCAGCAGGATGTAGGCCATCGCCATGAAGGTGGTGAGCCCGCCGCGCACCTCGCGCGCGACGGTGGAGCCGCGCCGGGATATCTCGAAGTAGCGGTCGAGCCAGGAGGCGCGGCCGGGTTCCGCGGTGCCGGATCGGCCGGCCGGCGCGGCGTCGCGCCGGTCGACGGAGGACTGGGTCATGCGGTTCTCCCAAGGTTCACAGGGGCACCCGCGATCGCGGGATTTGGGATGAGGTGGTGCTGCACGACCCGGGGGACGGCCCGAGGCGAAGGGGTGGTGCGGGGTGGTGCTGTATCAGGTGCCGGTCAGGTGCTCCGGCCGTACGGGGGTCCTGGTCAGCGCCAGGCCGGTGGCCTGGCGGATGGCGGCGAGCACCGCGGGGGTCGCCGAGAGCGTCGACGCCTCGCCCACGCCCCGCAGGCCGTACGGCGCGTGCGGGTCGGCCAGTTCGAGCACGTCGACGGGGATGGCCGGGGTGTCGAGGATGGTCGGGATCAGGTAGTCGGTGAACGAGGGGTTCCGCACCCGCCCGGTCGCCGGGTCGACCACGATCTCCTCCATCACCGCCACGCCCAGCCCCTGGGTCGTGCCGCCCTGGATCTGCCCGACGACCGACAGCGGGTTGAGCGCCTTGCCGACGTCCTGGGCGCAGGCCAGCTCGACGACCTTGACCAGGCCGAGCGCGGTGTCGACCTCGACGACCGCGCGGTGCGCGGCGAAGGAGTACTGCACGTGCCCGAAGCCCTGGCCGGTCTCGATGTCGAACGGCTCGGTGGGCCGGTGCCGGAAGGGCAGTTCGACGTCCACGGGCGGCTCGCCGTCGAGCACGTCGGCCAGGTCGGCGAGGACCTCGCCGCCGTCCGTGACGACCTTGCCGCCCTCCAGCAGCAGTTCGGCCGTCGCCCACGCCGGGTGGTACGTGCCGAGCTTGCGCCGGCCGAGGGCGAGGACCTGCTCGCGTACGGCCGCGCAGGCGTTGCGTACCGCGCCGCCCGTCATGTACGTCTGCCGGGAGGCGGAGGTGGAGCCGGCGGAGCCGACCCGGGTGTCGGCCGGGGCGATGACGACCTGCGCGACGCCCAGTTCGGTGCGGGCGATCTGCGCCTGCACGGTGACGCCGCCCTGGCCGACCTCGGCCGCCGCCGTGTGCACGGTGGCCACCGGCTCCCCGCCGACGGCCTCCAGCCGCACGCGGGCGGTGGAGAAGTCGTCGAAGCCCTCGGAGAACCCCACGTTCTTGATGCCGACCGCGTAGCCGACGCCCCGTACGACGTCCTCGCCGTGCGTGGTGTTGGACAGCCCGCCGGGCAGCGCCCGTACGTCCGCCGCGCCGCCGGCGCTCTCCCACTGCCGCTCCGGCGGCAGCGGCCGGGCCTGGACGCGGCGCAGGATCTCCGCCACCGGCGCCGGGGAGTCGACCTGCTGCCCGGTGGGCAGCCGCGAGCCCTGCGACATGGCGTTCAGCTGCCGGAACGCCACCGGATCCATGCCGACGGCCGCCGCGAGCCGGTCCATCTGCGCCTCGTACGCGAAGCACGCCTGGACCGCGCCGAAGCCGCGCATCGCGCCGCAGGGCGGGTTGTTGGTGTAGAGCCCGACCGCCTCGATCTCGACGTTCTCGACGACGTACGGGCCCATCGACAGCGACGCCGCGTTGCCGACGACGGCCGGGGTGGAGGAGGCGTACGCGCCGCCGTCGAGGACGATGCGGCAGCGGGCGTGGGTGATCCGTCCGTCCGCGGTGACGCCGTGCTCGTAGCGGATCCTGGCCGGGTGCCGGTGGACGTGGCCGAAGAAGGACTCGAAGCGGTTGTAGACCATCTTGACCGGCTTGCCGGTGCGCAGCGCCAGCAGGCAGGCGTGGATCTGCATCGACAGGTCCTCGCGGCCGCCGAAGGCGCCGCCGACGCCGGAGAGCGTCATGCGCACCTTGTCCTCCGGCAGCCCGAGCACGGGCGCGATCTGCCGCCGGTCGGCGTGCAGCCACTGGGTGGCGACGAACAGGTCGACGCCGCCGTCCTCCGCGGGCACCGCGAGGCCGGACTCCGGGCCGAGGAACGCCTGGTCCTGCATGCCGAACTCGTACTCGCCGGTGACGATGTGGTCCGCCCGGCGGGCCGCCGCGGCGGCGTCGCCGCGGACGATGGGCTGGCGGTGGACGACGTTCGGGTGGGGTACGTGCCGCACGTGGCCGTCGGTGCGCCCGGGGTGCAGCACCGGCGCGCCGGGGGCGAGCGCGGACTCCTCACCGGTGACGAGCGGCAGCTCCCGCCACTCGATGCGGATCTTCGCCGCGGCCCGGCGGGCGGTCTCGGGGTGGTCGGCGGCGACCAGCGCCACCGGCTCGCCGTGGTGGCGCACCCGCCCGGCGGCGAGCGCGGGGGTGTCGGCGATCTCCAGGCCGTAGTTCTTCTGCTCCGCGGGCAGGTCGTCGTACGTGAGCACGGCGTAGACCCCGGCCTGGGCGAGGGCGGCGGAGGTGTCGACCGAGACGATCTCGGCGTGCGCGTGCGGGGAGCGCAGCGTGTGGCCCCAGATCATGTCCTCGTGCCACAGGTCGGAGGAGTACGCGAACTCCCCCGTGACCTTCAGCGTGCCGTCCGGGCGCAGCTTGGACTCGCCGATGCCGCCGGCGGTCCGCGAACCCTGCCTCAGGTCGGTCGGGATGCGGGTGACTTCGGACATCAGGCCCCCTCCCCCCGGCGGGCGGCGGCGAGCCGGACCGCGTCGAGGATCTTCTCGTAGCCCGTGCAGCGGCACAGGTTGCCCGACAGGCCCTCGCGGATGTCGGCGTCCGACGGGGACGGGTTCTGCTCCAGCAGGTCGTCCGCGGCGACCAGCAGACCCGGCGTGCAGAAGCCGCACTGCACGGCGCCGGCGTCGACGAACGCCTGCTGGACCGCGGAGAGGCCGTCCCCGGCCAGCCCCTCGACCGTGACGACGTCGCGGCCCTCGGCCTGCCCGGCGGCGACCAGGCACGCGCACACCGGCACGCCGTCCAGACGTACCGTGCACGAGCCGCACTCCCCCTGCTCGCAGGCGTTCTTCGAGCCCGGCAGGCCCATCCGCTCGCGCAGCACGTACAGCAGGCTCTCGCCCTCCCAGACGTCGTCGGCCCGCTGTTCGCGGCCGTTGACGGTGAACGTCACCCGCATCACGCGGCTCCTTCGCCTCTTGTGGATCCTGCCGTGCCCCGGCGGTACGACTCCCAGGTCCAGCCGAGCGTGCGGCGCGCCATCACGCCGACCGCGTGGCGGCGGT
>NZ_JACBXC010000427.1 GCF_013870535.1 Streptomyces phytophilus
GGTGCGCAGCGCCGGGAACAACTCCCACGGCGCTTCCCGCGCCTCCCGCGCCGTCCCCGGCACCGGTTCCGTCCCCGGCTCCGGCGACTCTTCCGTCTCCCGCATCCCCACGACGCCTTCCTCCCCCTCGGCCCGGCGCCGCATTCCGCTGCCGCGCCCGCGGAGGGCACCGTAACCCGTGGGTCTCGACGCCACACCGCCCGCACGGCCGGATCGGCACGTACGGGCGGTGCGCGGGGCGGCCGCTCCGGACCGGTGGCCTCAGCCCAGGGGCCGGAAGCGCCGCAGCCGCAGGCTGTTGGCGACCACCGAGACGGAGGAGAAGGCCATCGCCGCGCCCGCGAGCATCGGGTTGAGCAGGCCCGCGGCGGCGAGCGGCAGGGCGGCGGTGTTGTAGCCGAACGCCCAGGCGAGGTTGGTCTTGATGGTGGACAGGGTGGAACGGGCGAGCCGGATGGCGTCCGGTGCGGCCCGCAGGTCGCCGTTGACCAGGGTGAGGTCGGCGGCCTCGATGGCGGCGTCGGTGCCGGTGCCGATGGCCAGGCCCAGGTCGGCCTGGGCGAGGGCGGCGGCGTCGTTGACGCCGTCTCCGACCATGGCGACCGTACGGCCCTCGGCCTGCAGCCGCTTGACCGCCTCGACCTTGTCCTCGGGCAGGACCTCGGCGATGACCTCGTCGATGCCGACCTCGGCGGCGACGGTCTGCGCGACGGCCTTGTTGTCGCCGGTGAGCAGGATCGGGGTCAGCCCCAGGTCCCGCAGCCGCCTGATGGCCTGCGCGCTGGTGGGCTTGACCGCGTCCGCGACCTCCAGCAGGGCGCGGGCCTCGCCGTCCCAGGCGACCGCGATCGCGGTGCGCCCGGCCTGCTCGGACCGCTCCTTGGCCGCGGCGAGCCCGGCGGGCAGGGTGATCGCCCACTCCGCGAGGAGCTGCTGCCGCCCGACGAGGACCGCGTGGCCCTCGACGACGCCCTGGACGCCGAGCCCGGGCACGTTGGCGAAGTCCTCGGGCACCGGCAGCGGACCGACGCGGTCGGCCGCCGCGGCGGCCACCGCCTGGGCGATGGGGTGCTCGGAGGCGTGCTCCAGCGCGCCCGCCAGCCGCAGCACCGCCTCCTCGTCCTCGCCGTCGGCGGTGTGCAGGGCGTGCAGGCTCATGGTGCCGGTGGTGACGGTGCCGGTCTTGTCCAGGACGACGGTGTCGACCTTGCGCGTCGACTCCAGCACCTCCGGGCCCTTGATGAGGATGCCGAGCTGCGCGCCGCGGCCGGTGCCGACCATGAGGGCGGTCGGGGTGGCCAGGCCGAGGGCGCAGGGGCAGGCGATGATGAGCACGGCGACCGCGGCGGTGAACGCGGCGGAGATGCCGTCGCCCGTACCGAGCCAGAAGCCGAGGGTCCCCAGGGACAGGGCGATGACGACGGGGACGAAGATGCCGGAGATCCGGTCGGCGAGCCGCTGCACGGCGGCCTTGCCGTTCTGGGCGTCCTCGACCAGCCGGGCCATCCGCGCCAGTTGGGTGTCCGAGCCGACCCGGGTGGCCTCCACGACGAGCCGGCCGCCGGCGTTGACGGTGGCGCCGGTGACGGCGTCGCCCACGGTGACCTCCACCGGCACGGACTCGCCGGTGAGCATGGAGGCGTCGACGGCGGAGGCGCCCTCGACGACGGTGCCGTCGGTGGCGATCTTCTCGCCGGGCCGGACCACGAAGCGGTCGCCGACCGCGAGCCGGTCCACGGGCACCCGCTCCTCGCGGCCGTCCCGCAGCACCGCGACCTCCTTGGCGCCCAGCTCCATCAGCGCGCGCAGCGCCGCGCCCGCCTTCCGCTTGGACTTGGCCTCGAAGTACCGCCCGGCCAGGATGAACGTCGTCACGCCGGCCGCGGCTTCGAGGTAGATGTTGCCGGAGCCGTCGCCGCGGGCGATGGTCAGCTCGAAGGGGTGGGTCATGCCGGGCTCGCCCGCGGTGCCGAAGAACAGCGCCCACAGCGACCACAGGAACGCCGCGGTCGTACCGACCGAGATCAGCGTGTCCATGGTGGCGGCGCCGTGCCGCGCGTTGGTCCAGGCGGCCTTGTGGAACGGCCAGGCGCCCCAGACCACCACCGGCGCGGCCAGCGTGAGCGAGAGCCACTGCCAGTACTCGAACTGCAGGGCGGGGGCCATCGCCATCGCGATCACCGGCACCGACAGCGCGAGGGAGCCGAAGAGCCGCTGCCGCAGCGTCCGCAGCTCGTCGTGCGGGCCCTGCCCGCCGGCGCCGTCCTCCTGCCCGTCGCCCGCGGCGGTACCGGCGGGGGCGGGCGGTGCGGCGCTGTACCCGGTACGTTCGACGGTGGCGATCAGGTCGTCGACGGCCACGTCGTCCGCGAAGGTGACCTTGGCCTTCTCCGTGGCGTAGTTGACGGTGGCCTCGACGCCCTCCATGCGGTTGAGCTTCTTCTCGATCCGTGCGGCGCAGGAGGCGCAGGTCATACCGCCGATCGCGAGTTCGACCTCGGCGGTCCTGCCCGGCGTGGTGGTGGTCATCACTGCTCCTCGTGGCTCGCTATACCCCTAGGGGGTATTAGATCCTTCGACACCATGTATACCCCTGACCCGTATCCATTGCAAGGGGCGGCCTCGCTTGACTTTATACCCCTAGGGGGTATGGTCGCCAGTATCGAGGCCGGTCGCAGCGACGGGCCGACCGAGAGGAGCGAGCGATGAACACCGCAGCCAGGGCCGGACTCTTCGCAGGTGCGCTGGCCGTCGCGTTCGCCGGGGCGTACGGGGTCGGCAGCGCAGTGGGGCCCGTCACCGACGAGGACACCGCCCCGGCCCACGGCGGACACGCCGCGGACGCGGGCGCGGGCGCAGAGGAAGGCGCAAAGGAGGACGCAGGCGCCGGAAAGAAGGGCGACGGGCACGGCGGCGGCCACGGCGAGGACGCCGGGCCCGCCGCGGGCGGGCTGCAGCTCTCCGAGGCCGGCTACACGCTCGACCTGGACACCGAGCGCGTCGACGCCGGCAGCCCCGCCGAGCTGCGCTTCGCCGTGCGCGGCGCGGACGGCGAGCCCGTGACCTCGTACGAGCGGGAGCACGGCAAGGAGCTGCACCTGATCGTCGCCTCCCGCGACCTCGGTACGTACCGCCACCTCCACCCCGTCCGCGACGCCGACGGCACCTGGAGCACCCCCGTCGAGCTGCCCAAGGCCGGGGACTACCGCGTCTTCGCCGACTTCGTGCCCACCGGCGGCCCCGAGAACGGCCTGACCCTGGGCGGCGACCTCGCCGCCGCCGGGGACTACCGCCCGGCGCTGCCGGCCGAGCCGGAGCGGACCGCGACCGTCGACGGGTACGAGGTGACGCTCGACGGCGCCCTGACGCCCGGCTCCGCGCGCGAGGTGGAGTTCTCCGTCGAGAAGGACGGCAAGCCGGTCACCGACCTGCAGCCCTACCTCGGCGCGTACGGGCACCTCGTCGCGCTCCGCGCCGGCGACCTCGCGTACCTGCACGTCCACCCCAACGGCGAGCCCGGCGACGGCAGCACGGAGCCCGGCCCCGAGGTGGCCTTCTCCGCGACCGCGCCCAGCACCGGTTCGTACCGCCTGTTCCTCGACTTCAAGCACGAAGGCGAGGTGCGCACCGCGGCCTTCACCGTCACCGCGGGCGGCGGCGCGGACGGGGAGCAGGGCGCGGAGAGCGGGTCGGACGAGGAGGACGGCGGCGGTCACAGCCACTGACGGCCGTGGTAGACCTGCTGCATGCGCAGCAGGAAAGCTCTCGTACGCCGCCCCGGACCGCGTCTCGCCGAGGGCCTGGTCACGCACATCGACCGCACGCCGGTCGACGGCGACCGGGCCCTCGCCCAGTGGCGCTCCTACGTCGCCGCCCTCGAACTGCACGGCTGGGAGACCGCCGAGGTCGAGCCCGCCGACGACTGCCCGGACGCGGTCTTCGTCGAGGACACGGTGGTGATGTACAAGAACGTCGCCCTCGTCACCCGCCCCGGCGCCGACTCCCGCAAGCCGGAGACCTCCGGCACCGAGGCCGCCGTGAGCCTCATGCGCTGCTCCGTGAACCGGGTCCACGCGCCCGGCACGCTCGACGGCGGCGACGTGCTCAAGGTCGGCGACACCATCTACGTGGGCCTCGGCGGGCGCACCGACACGGACGGCGTCCGGCAGCTCCGCGCCTGCTTCGAGCCGCTCGGCGCCCGCGTCGTCACCGTCCCCGTCACCAAGGTGCTGCACCTGAAGTCCGGCATCACCGCCCTGCCCGACGGCACCTTCGCCACCCACCCGGGGCTCATCGACACACCGGAGCTGTTCCCGGGCCGCATCGAGGTGCCCGAGGCCGCCGGGGCGCACGTCATCCTGCTGGGCGGCGGCTCGCTGCTGATGGCGGCGAGCGCGCCGCGGACCGCCGCGCTGTACGAGGAGCTGGGCTACACGCCGGTGCCGGTGGACATCAGCGAGTTCGAGAAGCTCGAAGGCTCGGTGACCTGCCTGTCGGTACGCATGCGCGGCCTGTACGCCTGACGGGGCCGCCCGCCCGCACCCGGGCCGCCCCTGCCCCCGCCTCCGCGCGCGCCCGCGGCCTCAGCGGCTCTCCGCCGCCACCCGCAGCGCGCCCC
>NZ_JACBXC010000428.1 GCF_013870535.1 Streptomyces phytophilus
TTGGCCACGACGGAGGACCTCCAGCAGACGGCGGGCGCGAGGGCGCGGGCAGGACGCTGGGAAGTCTAGGACGGACCACTGACACCGCGGGCCCCGGCCGTACCGAAGCCGGCCCTCCCCTTTAGCACCGGTTTACCGTCCCACGTGGCAGAATCACGCCCGATGGAACATGCGGCCGTAACGATCAGGGTGATGCGCGCGGCGGTCTTCACCGCGCTGTGCATCAGCCTGTCCGCGGGCGCCCACGTGCTCCTCTCCGCCAACCCCCTGCCGCTCGGCACGATCGCCGCACTCTCCGCCGGCGTCTTCGTCGTGGCCTATCTCCTCGCCGGCCGCCGCGAGCGCGGCTACTGGAGCATCGCGGCCCTCCTCGTGCCCCTGGAACTGGCGGCCGACACCGTCTTCACCACCGGCCAGCACACCTGCTACGGCCAGTCCGGCGGCCCCGTCGCCGGCTCCATGCGCTCCCTGGGGCTCGACCTCCTGTGCTCCGGCGAGTTCGGCACCCCCTTCGCCCGGATGACCGCCCGCGGCGAGGCGCTGGCGGGCACCGCCGCCAGCCCGTGGCTGCTGCTCGCCGCCCACGTCGGCGTGGGCCTGGTCGCCGCCGCCTGGCTGCGCCGCGGCGAGGCGGCCCTCGCCGGGCTGCTGCGCGCCGCCGCGGCCGTCGCCTTCCGGCCGCTGCTGCTGGCCGTCGCGATCATCACCGTCGCCCCGGTACGGAGCACCGGCCGCCCCGGCCGCCGGTGGGACCGTACCCGCGCCCTGCGCCCGCAGCCCCACCTGCTGCACTCGGTCCTGCGGCGTGGCCCGCCGTGCCCGGCCGCTGCCTGATCAGGCAGCCCGGCCGAAGAAGCACGCACACAGCCACACCGACCACACGAGGACCTATCACCATGAGCAAGCGAAACAGCCAGGAAGCCAAGCGGGCCGCGCGCGAGCGGCTGCGCGTCGAGCGCGAGAAGCAGGCCAAGAAGGAGAAGGTGCGCCGGCAGCTCTTCGTCGGCGGCGCCGTCGTCGGTCTGCTGGCCGTCGTCGGCGGCATCGCCTTCGCGATCAGCGCCCTGGGCGGCGACGACGGCAGCGACAAGGACTGGAGCGCGGCCAAGAGCGCCAAGCTCGTCCAGCCGGCGAACGCCGAGGGCGAGAACGGCACCACCGTCGTGCTCGGCGGCAAGGACGCCGAGAAGACCGTCGACGTCTACGAGGACCTGCGCTGCCCCGCCTGCGCGCAGTTCGAGCAGCAGTTGGGCGAGCGGGTCAAGAAGGGCGCCGAGGCCGACAAGTACCAGCTCCGCGTCCACCTCGGCGCGATCATCGACGGCAACTTCGGCGGCAACGGCTCCAAGAACGCCGCCAGCGCCCTGGGGGCGGCCCTGGACGTCAGCACCGAGGCGTTCAAGGAGTACCACGGGCTGCTCTACTCGGCCGAGCACCACCCGGCCGAGAACCAGGACAAGTTCGCCGACAACGAGTACCTGCTGGACGTCGCCAAGAACGTCGACGAGCTCAAGGGCAACAAGCAGTTCCAGAAGAACGTCAACAAGGGCACCTTCGACAAGTGGGCCCTGGAGATGATCGCCAGCTTCGACGACGCCGGCATCGAGGGCACCCCGACGGTCAAGATCGACGGCAAGAAGATCGAGACCAACCTGCTCCCGACCGAGCTGGACAAGCTGGGCGCGTAGGCCCGTCACCCCGCGTCACGTGGCGGAGCGCACGTCCAGCTCCGCCACGAACGCATCCGCCACCCGCCAGGCGGACTGCGCCGCCTCCGCGTCGTAGTCCGCCAGGCCGGGGTCGGTGAACAGGTGCCCGGCGCCCGGATAGCGGAAGACCTCCACGTCGGCACCGGCCCGGCCCATCCGCAGGTACCAGGCCGTCTGCCAGTCGTGCGTCTCGTACGGGTCGGGGTCGGCCACGTGCAGCTGCACCGGCAGCTCGCCGGAGGCGGCCGCGGCCCCGTCGGCGATGTCGGACGTGCCGTGCATCAGCAGCAGCCCCCGCGCGTGCTCGTCGGCGAGCGCCAGGTTCTGCGCCAGCGCGCCGCCGAGCGAGAGGCCCGCGTACAGCACCCCGCCCGCCGAGTGCGGCGCCGCGGCCTTAACGGCCCGCGCCAGCAGCTCGTCCTTGCCGATCTCGTCCCTGACCTCGATGCCTTCCTCCTCCGTCGCCGGAGTGCGGCCGTCGTAGAGGTCGGGGACGACCACCTCGTGCCCGGCGGCGCGCCAGCGCTCCGCCGTAGCGTGCACGGCAGGACGCACTCCGTACATGGAGTGGAAAAGCAGAATCGTCATGCGCCCATCGTGGCAGATACGGTCGGGGAGATCCGCGTTCGAAGGAGGCTCACGTGTCCACCGAGGATGTGCTCCGGCCCGTCCTGGTCATCGGCGGCGCCGTCGCGGTCACCGCGACCGCCGGGGTCGTGGTCGACCTGCTGCTCCGCCGCGCCGACGCCCGGCACCCCGAGACCCCGATCTGGGGGCTGCTGCGAAGCTGCCGGGTGCCGCTCCAGCTCGCCATCCTGACGTCGATCCTGCTGGGCACCTACGAGCGGGCCGACCTGGCCCACGGCGACGACACCAGGACGGCCGTCACGCGCGTCCTGACGCTGCTGCTGATCGCGTCCGTGGCCTGGCTGCTGACCAAGGTGGTCGCGGCGGCCGTGGAGCTGACGTACCACCGCTACAAGTCCAAGGCGCGCGACTCGGCCCGCCGCAGGCGGGTGCGTACGCAGCTCACGCTGATCCAGCGCGTGGTGGTGTTCGTCATCTGCACGGTCGCGGTGGCCGCGATGCTGCTGACGTTCCCGCAGATGCGGGCGGTGGGCACCTCGATGCTCGCGTCCGCCGGCGTCATCGGCATCATCGCGGGCATCGCCGCCCAGTCCACGCTGGGCAACCTCTTCGCGGGGCTGCAGATCGCCTTCGGCGACCTGGTCCGCATCGGCGACACGGTCGTCGTCGAGGGCGAGTGGGGGACGGTCGAGGAGATCACCCTGACGTTCCTGACGGTGAAGACCTGGGACGAGCGCCGCATCACCATCCCCGTGTCGTACTTCACCAGCCAGCCCTTCGAGAACTGGTCGCGCGGCGGCGCCGAGCTGACCGGCACGGTCTACTTCCACCTGGACCACACCACGCCCGTACGGGCGCTGCGCGAGCGGCTGCACGAGGTGCTGCTCGGCTGCGCGCACTGGGACGGGCGCGGCTGGAGCCTGGTGGTCACGGACACCACGCCGACCACGATGCAGGTGCGCGCGCTGGCCACCGCGCGGGACGCGGACGCGCTGTGGGACCTGCGCTGCCTGGTGCGCGAGGAGCTGATCACCTGGCTGCGGGAGAAGCACCCGTACGCGCTGCCGAAGGTGATGACGGCGCAGGCGCCGCTCGACAAGGCCCTAGACGGTGCCGCGGAGCGTCCGGACGTCGAGGTGCCGTAGGACGCGGTCGACGATCTCCGGGTCGTAGCCCTCGCTGCGGGCCGCGAGCAGCTCGTGCCGGGCGGCGGACAGCAGCTCCCCGGTGATCTTCCGGCCGGTGCGCAGCCGCTCCAGCCGCTGGGCGTGCGCCTCGCGGCGGTCCTCGTCCACGAGGTCGGGGTAGAGCCGGGTGGCGATGCCGTACGCGGCCCGCTGGAGCTGCTCCGCCATCTCCTCGGGCAGCTCCTGCACCTGCTCGATCTCCGCCAGCCGGGCCCGCGCCGCCTTCGCGGCGCGCAGCGCCAGCTGCCGTTCGAGCTGCCGCTCGGCCTCCGTGTCGGCGCCCACGTCGAGTTGGCGGACCAGCCAGGGCAGCGTCAGGCCCTGGCAGAGGAGGGTGGCCAGGACCACGGCGAAGGCGATGAACAGCAGATCGCTGCGGTGCGGGAACGGACCGCCGCCGTCCACGGTGACCGGGATGGCGAGCACCAGCGCCACCGAGGCCACGCCGCGCATCCCCGACCACCACATGACGACGGTCTCCCGCCAGGTCGTGGGGATCTCCTCCTCCTCGTCCGGGTGCCCGCCGCGCTGGTGCAGCCGCTGCGCCAGCGCGGCGGCGGGCAGCAGCCACAGCAGCCGTACGCCGACGACCACGCCCACGACGGCGGCCGCCGCGCCCACCAGCGCCCCGTCGAAGTCGCCGGAGGCCACGACGGTGTGCAGCTCCAGGCCGATCAGGCCGAAGGCGATGCCGGTGACGAGGGTGTCCACGACATCCCAGAAGCTGCGCTCGGCGAGCCGGCCGAGCACGTCGTCGGCGTCGGTGGCGTACTCCGACAGGTACAGCGCCGTGACCAGGACCGCCAGCACCCCGGAGCCCTTGAACTCGTCGGCCAGCACGTACGCGGCGAACGGCACCAGCAGCGTGAGGCCGATCTTCAGCGTGGGGTCGTCGAGCAGCCGCATCAGCCGCTCCGCGGCCCAGCCGAGGGCGAAGCCGACCGCGAGCGCGACGACGGTGGACAGCGCCAGCAGCCCCGCGGCGCCGGAGACGGAGAAGGTGCCGGAGACGGTCGCGGCGATCGCCACGTGGTACAGCACGATCGCGGTGACGTCGTTGAACAGCCCCTCGCCCACCAGGATCGACAACAGCCGCCGCGGCAGCCCCAGCGACCCG
>NZ_JACBXC010000429.1 GCF_013870535.1 Streptomyces phytophilus
CGGCCAGGGTGCGGCTGCGGATCCGGTAGAGCCCCGTGTCGAGGTCCTCGGCCTTCTCCAGGTGCACCTTTATGGGGCCCATGAAGGTGTAGCGCTGCTGCTGGGCGTAGTCGCGGACCATGGCGGCCAGCTCGTCGCCCAGCTGGCCGGAGTACGGCGCGAGCCGGTCGTAGTCGGGGGCGCTCAGCTCCACGATGAAGTCGTTGGGCACGACCGTGCGCTCGCGGTTCCAGATCGTGGCGTTGTTGTCGCACTCGCGCTGCAGGGCGCCGGCGATCTCCACCGGCTGCACCTCGGACTTGAACACCTTCGCGAAGGTGCCGTTGACGAGACCCTCCAGACGCTGCTCGAAGCGCTTGAGTACTCCCACGGGGCACCTCCTCTCCTGCGTCCTCTCTACGGGCCTTCCCGCCGGGCCCTCGAACATGCTGCTCGAAACTGCACGCTGATCGTATCCACGCGCGGGGGAATGGACTGGTTCCCGGTCCCCGCCGCCGGTGCGCGGTGTCCTCTCTCACACCTGTCTCGCGCCGTCCGGCCCTGCTCCTCCACCGTCCGCCCAGGCGTCCCCTGGGATGGTACGGGCGGCTCCTGCCAGTGTCCCGCACCACCGGCCCCGAGCGGTCGCGGTGCGGGCAAATCGGATGTGATTCGGGCCCGGGCTGCGTGCTACGCTTCCTGACGTCAGCACGACGCCGGGGCGGGACTTGTGGCCGCGTACGGCGCACCCATTGCGCGGGTGGCGGAATAGGCAGACGCGCTGGATTCAGGTTCCAGTGTCCGAAAGGACGTGGGGGTTCAACTCCCCCCTCGCGCACACATGAGGGCAATAGTGTGTTATTGCCTTTGACCTCGAACGACAGAACCCCTGTTTCGGAGAGATCCGAAACAGGGGTTCGTTGCTGTGTGTACAGGGCATCCACCCGGTGGAGGTGCGGATGTCGCTCTCCGTGACGATCCGGGTGGTGAGCGTCCGGTTCCGGGGGGAAAAGAGAACAAAACGTAACTGTTTGACAAGCCCAGATGTGATCCCACACACTCGAACGCGATTTCACTGAGACGTCTCAAACGGGGTGGCGGCCAAGGGGGTTGGCCGCGGGAGGAGTGAAATGACGGGGCATCAGGGGCGGGATTCCACGGAGCTCCCGGCGGTGCTGGAGGGCTTCGACCTCACCGATCAGACGCGGTTCACCGACGGCTTCCCGCACGAGGTCTTCGTGCGCCTGCGCGAAGAGGCCCCCGTGCTGTGGCACCCGCCGGGCACCACGGTGGACGGCGAGGGCTTCTGGGTCGTCACCCGGCACGCAGACCTGAAGGCCGCCGCGGAGGACCCGGTGTTCTCCTCGAAGGGCGGCGTCGGGCGCGAGGGCGGCGGGACGCACATCGACGACCTGAAGCCCGGCGTGCACGCCGGCGCACTGATCAACATGCAGGACGACCCGCGGCACCGGATGTTCAAGGACCTGGTCGGCCCGCCCGTCGCCCGGCAGGCCGTCGAGGCGCGGTTAGCGGAATGGCGTGAGATCGCCGCCCGGCTCGTCGGCAAGGCGGTCGCGCAGGGCCGGGTGAACCTGCAGCCGGCCCTCACCGCGCCGTACACCATCGAGTGTGTCGGGAAGGTGCTGGGCGCGCCCGAGGAGGACGTGCCGCAGCTCATCGAGTGGGGGGAGACCCTCGCCGGCTTCGAGGAGCGCCGCTCCGGCAAGGTCAACCAGACCTCCACCGAGACCCAGTACGCGATGTACGAGTACAGCAAGAAGCTGCTCGCACAGAAGCGCGCGGCGGCCGGCCCGCCGGCGAACGACCTGATGTCCGTGCTGGCGCACGGTGACATCCCCGCCGGCCAGGGCGAGGAGCCGCTCTCGGAGTACGAGCGCGAGGCGTTCTTCTGCCTGGTGCTGATAGCCGGCAGCGAGCCCGCGCGCAACGCGCTGGCGACCGGCATCCTGGCCCTCGCCCAGCACCCCGGGCAGTGGCAGGACCTGCGCGCCGACCGCTCCCTGCTGCCCGGCGCCATCGACGAGATGCTGCGCTGGGCCAGCCCCACGCCGTACAACAGGCGGACCGCGCTGCGCGACACCGTCTTCCGCGGCACGGAGATCAAGGCGGGCGAGAAGATCACCTTCTGGTGGGCGTCGGGCAACCGGGACGCCGAGGTCTTCGACGACCCCGCGGCCTTCGACATCCGCCGCTCCCCCAACCCGCACCTGGCGTTCGCCCACGGCACCCACTCCTGCCTCGGCGAGCAGCTCGCGCGGATCGAGATGCGCGTGCTGCTGGAAGAACTGCTCGACCAGGTGGCCGAGATCAGGCTCGAAGGCGACGTGGTCTGGGCCCCGAGCAACAAGCACACGGTCGTCCTGCGGATGCCCGTCGAGCTGGTGCCGGCCCGTACGGCCTGACACCGACCACCGCGTAACGGGACTTCACGGACTTCACCATCACAACGGGGAGCAATTGAGCATGTCGGAAACATCAGCGACCGAGGAAGGGGCGAGCGGGGCGGAGGCGGCGATCGATCCGGCGATCTTCTCGCAGCTGCTGCCCTTCGACCCCTTCGACCCGGCGTTCCACGCCGACCCCTACGCCGTCTACCGCAAGATCCGCGAGCAGGGCCCCGTGACGCGTACGCCCCTGGGGCTCGTCGTGGTCCCCGGGCACGCCGAGGTCTCCGCGGTGCTGCGCGACAACCGGTTCGGGTGGGGCGACGGCGCCACCGTGGCCGAGCACTTCAGCCAGGCGCCGGACGGCACCACCGTGCGCCCGTTCATCTTCATGGACCCGCCGGACCACACCCGCATCCGCGGCCTGGTCGGCCAGGCGTTCGCCGCGCGCCGCATCGACGCGCTGCGCACCCGCGCCGGCGAGCTGGTCGACGAGCTGATCGAGAAGGCCAGGGCCGAGGCCGGCGACGGCCCCGTCGACCTGATCGACGCGGTCGCCCACCCGCTGCCCGCGATCCTGCTCGGCGAACTCCTCGGCGTACCGGCGGAGCAGCACGAGCGGTTCCGCGCGCTGTCCAACGACATCGCCCACGGCCTCGACCCGAGCTTCTTCCTCACGCCCGAGGAGGTCACCCGCCGCGACAGCGCCCGCGCCGAGCTGAACGCCTACTTCGGCACGCTCGCCGACGAGCGCCGGGCCGCGCCCACCGGGGACCTGATCAGCGAGCTGGTCGCCGCCGAGGGCACCGACGGCAAGCTCACCGGCCACGAACTCGTGGTCACCCTCACCCTCCTGCTGTCCGCCGGGTTCGCGCTCACCGTGAACCTCGTCGGCAACGGCATGTACGCCCTGCTGCGCAACCCCGAGCAGGCGGCGTGGCTGCGCGCGCACCCGGAGGAGGTGCCCGCCGCGGTCGAGGAGATGCTGCGCTACGACCCGCCCGGACAGATGATCTCCCGGGTCGCGCTGGAGGACGCCGAGGTCGCGGGCGTCCCGATCGCCGCCGGCGAACAGGTCATGCTGATGATCGGGGCCGCCAGCCGCGACCCCGAGGTCTACGACGACCCCGACGCGCTGCTGCTGTCGCGCCCCGCCGGCCGGAACCTCGGCTTCGGGCTCGGCGTGCACTTCTGCGTCGGCGCGCCCATCGCCCGGCTCGCCGCGCAGGCGGCGGTGGCGAAGCTCACGGCGCTCGACCTGGAGCTGGCGACCGACGAGCCGCCCCGGGCGCCGTACATCATCACGCGCGGGCTGAAGGAGCTGCCCGTGCGCGTTGCACCGGCAGGCTGAACGCACCTTTCGGCGCAGGGCACCACGGAGCAGGCGGCGCGGCGGCGCGGCCGTGAGCCGGCTGGGGCGCGGCGCGACGATGTCGCGCGCCCGCAGCCCACGCCGCGCCTGCCCGCCGGATCGTACGGGGGAGTCATGAGCGAGAGAAGTGGTAGAGCGGGCGTGCCGGCCGATCGCCGGATCGCCGTGGTGGGAATGGCCTGCCGGGTACCCGGGGCGGCGGACCCGGGGGCGTTCTGGCGGCTGCTGCGCGACGGCGTGGACGCGGTCGCGCCGGCGCCCGCCGGGCGCGGCCTGCCCGACGGCGCCCACGGCGGCTTCCTCGACGGGGTCGACCGGTTCGACGCCGCGTTCTTCGGCATGTCACCGCGCGAGGCCGCCGCCGTGGACCCGCAGCAGCGCCTCGCGCTCGAACTGGCCTGGGAGGCGCTGGAGCACGCGGGGTTACGGCCCGGCCGGCTGCACGGCAGCCCTACCGGGGTGTTCGTCGGCGCGATGACCGACGACTACGCCCGGCTCCAGCACGCCGCCGGCGCCCTGTCCGCGCACAGCACCACCGGCCTGAGCCGCGCGGCCCTCGCCAACCGCCTGTCGCACCTCCTCGGCCTGAGCGGCCCCAGCCTCTCCGTCGACACCGCCCAGTCCTCCGGTCTCGCCGCCGTGCACCTGGCCGTACGGAGCCTCCTGGACGGCGAGTCGACCCTCGCCGTGGCGGGCGGCGTCCAGCTGAACCTCCTCGCCGAGGGGTTCGCCGCAGCCGAACTCTTCGGCGCCCTCTCGCCCGACGCCGCCGACGCCCGCTGCCGCGTGTTCGACGCGCGGGCCAACGGCTACGTACGCGGCGAGGGCGGCGGCATCGTCGTCC
>NZ_JACBXC010000043.1 GCF_013870535.1 Streptomyces phytophilus
CCAAGGCGGAGGCGGAGGCGGCGAGTTCGCCGCAGGCGCCGAAGGTGAACCGGAAGAAGGCGGCGGACGACGACGAGTAGGCGAGCCCTCTGGCAGGGCCCCCCGGGGTTCCGGCCCCGGGCTCCCCTCCCCTGGGTTCCCGGCCCCTGGGTTCCCGGCCCCCGGGGTCAGGCCGGGTACGCGCGGGTCTGGGTCGCCTTGACGGCCGCCCAGACCGTGGCGCCCGGGTGGAGGTCGAGTTCGGCGGCGGCGGTGGTGGTCAGGTCGGCGGCCAGGGGGAGTTCGCCGGTGAGTTCCGCGCGGATCTGGTCCGCGTGGGTTTCCAGGCCGGCCACGGCGCAGCGCCAGAGGTTGCGGGCGCTGGAGCCGGTGGGCCTCTCCCGGTGCAGGGTCACGGCGCTGGGCGGGAAGGCGACGAAGACCGGTCCTGTGAGGTCGTCGGCGGTGGTGATCGCCGGTCCGCCGTCGAGGTCGACGGTGTGGCCGCGGGCCCGCCCCCGGTAGAGGTTGAGGCCCACGAGGTGGGCGATGTAGTCGGTACGCGGATGGCGGGCGATGTCCGTGGGCGCGCCCTCCTGCACGACGCGGCCGTCCTCGATCACCACGAGCCGGTCGGCCAGCACCATCGCGTCCAGCGGGTCGTGCGTGACGAGCACGGCGACGGCCTCGAAGTCGGCGAGGTGGCGGCGGAGCTGCGCGCGCACGTCGAGGCGGGTACGGGCGTCGAGGGCGGCCAGCGGTTCGTCGAGGAGCAGCAGCCGGGGGCGGGTGGCCAGGGCGCGGGCGAGGGCGACGCGCTGGGCCTGGCCGCCGGAGAGCCGGCGGGGCTTGGCGGCGGCGTGCTCCGCGAGGTCCATCCGCGCCAGCCAGCCGGCGGCCTCGGCACGGGCCTCGGCCTTGGTGGCGCCGTGGCAGCGGGGGCCGAAGGCGACGTTGTCCAGCGCGCTGAGGTGCGGGAAGAGCAGGTAGTCCTGGAAGACGACGCCGACCGGGCGGTCCTCCGGGGGCGTACGGTCCAACTCCGCGGCGTCGAGGCGCAGATGCCCGTCCGTGAGCGGGACGAGCCCGGCGAGGGCGCGCAGGGCGGTGGTCTTGCCGGCGCCGTTGGGGCCGAGGAGGGCGACGACGTCGCCGGGGCGGGCGGTGAGCGCGAGGTCGAGCCGGAAGGCGCCGCGCTCGACCACGAGCCGGGCGTCGAGCCCGTCCCCTGCGCGTACCGGATCTCCGTCGCGTACCGGCTCTCCTGCGCGTACCGAATCCCCTCGGTCCACCGGGCCCCCTCCGCGTGCCACGTCTCCTCCGCGTGCCGGATCGTCGCTCATGCCGAGGTCATCCACCGGTCCCGCAGCCCCGCCAGCACCGCCACCGACACCGCGAGCAGCACCAGGCTCAGCGCGATCGCCGCCTCCGGGTCGCTCTGCAGCGCGAGGTAGACGGACAGCGGCATCGTCTGCGTACGCCCCGGGAAGTTGCCCGCGAACGTGATCGTGGCGCCGAACTCGCCCAGCGCCCGCGCCCACGCCAGCACCGCCCCGGCCGCGATGCCCGGCGCGACGAGCGGCAGGGTGACGCGGCGGAAGGCGGTGAAGCGGGAGGCGCCGAGGGTGGTGGCGGCCTCCTCGTAGCGGGGGTCCGCGGCCCGTAGCGTGCCCTCGACGGCGATGACGAGGAACGGCATCGCCACGAACGCCTCGGCGACCACCACGCCCGCGGTCGTGAACGGCAGCGTGACGCCGAACCAGTCGTCCAGCCACCGCCCCACGACCCCGTTGCGCCCCAGGGCCATCAGCAGCGCCACGCCCCCGACCACCGGCGGCAGCACCAGCGGCAGCGTCACCAGCGCCCGCACGAGCCCGCGCCCGGGGAACTCCACCCGCGCCAGCAGCCACGCCAGCGGCACCCCGATGACCAGGCTCAGCGCGGTCGCCGCGGTCGCGCACACGAGGGAGAGCCGCAGCGCCTGCCACACCTCGGCGCTGGTCAGCAGCTCCGGCATGCTGCTCCACGGGGCGCGGAGGAGGAGGGCGAGGAGCGGCAGGACGAGGAAGGCGAGGCCGAGCAGCGCGGGTACGAGCAGGGGCAGCGGCGCGGCGGTGCGGACGCGGGTCCGCTTCCCGGGCTTGGACTTGGGACGCCTGGAGGGGGCGGGGCCACCGGTCAGGACGTCCCGCGGACCACCGCCTCCGCCGTCGCTACCGCCCGTACCCGCGCCCGCGGTGGAAGGGGGTGTCACGGCTTGAGGAACCCGGCCCCGGTCAGCACCTTCTGCCCCTCGGCGGACCGCACCAGTTCGACGAACGCCTCGGCGGCGGCGGTGTTCGGCGCGTCCTTGAGCAGCGTGATCGGGTAGTCGTTGATGGCGTCGGCCGACTCGGGGAAGTCCACGCCCTCGACCTTGCCGCCCGCGGCCCGCACGTCGGTCTTGTAGACGACGGCGGCGTCGGCCTCCTTCAGCACCACCTTGTTGAGGGCGGACTTGACGTCCTCCTCGTACGACACGGGGGTGAGCTTCAGCGAGCCGGCGTTCAGGGCCTTCTGCGCGGCGGACCCGCAGGGCACCGCCTCGTCGCAGAGCACGACCTTCAGGCCCGGTTCTGTGAGGTCCTCCAGGGAGGCGACCCCGTCCGGGTTGCCGGGCAGGGTGGCGATCTCCAGCCGGTTGCGGACGAAGGTCTCGGGGGTGCCGGCGGCGACGCCGGCGTCCGTGACGATCTCCATGGTGGTGGGGCTGGCGGAGGCGAAGACGTCGGCGGGGGCGCCGCCGGTGATGCTCGCGGCCAGGGCGTCGCTGCCGCCGAAGCTGAACGTCACCTTCGTACCGGGGTGGTCCCGCTCGAACTGCGCGCCGAGCTCCTCGAAGCTCTCGGTGAGCGAGGCGGCGGCGAAGACGGTGACCTCGCCGGACAGCTCACCGGAAGCGGCGCCGGCATCGTCCTTGCCCGCCTCGGAACCGGAGCCGGAGTCGGAGCAGGCGCTCAGCACGAGCAGGGCGGCGGCGCCCACGCCGGCCGCCAGAAGCACGGGACGGTTGCTGCTACGGGTCCTCACAGGTCAACTCCCTGACGTCTAGGGTCTCTCGACGACCACGTTGGTCGACTTGATCACTGCCACCGCCGGCACACCCGGCGCCAGCCCCAGCTCCTCGGCCGACTCCCGGCTGACCATGGACACCACCCGGAACGGCCCCGCCTGGATCTCCACCTGCGCCGAGACGTCCCCCATGTGCACGTCGGTGACGATCCCGGCGAAGCGGTTGCGGGCGGAGGATCCGGTGGACCCCCGCTCCGTCGAGCGCATCTCCCGCGCGTACGCCGCGAGCGCCGCCCCGGGGATGATCCGGCGCCCCGCCTCGTCGCGCTCGGCGGCCAGCTTCCCGGCGTCGACCAGGCGCCTGACGGTGTCGGCGCTGACACCGAGCAGGGCGGCGGCGTCTCCCATCCGGTACGTGTACATGCGCCGATGATAATGCCGCATCTGCAAGGTAAAAGTCACTGGATGCTCAGCACACGCCAAGCGATACGAGAATGTAGCTTGCATATGCGTTCTACGACGGTGACCCGCAGCTCACCCCGGCCGGCACTCGCCCGTGTTCCGCGTCTCGGAGCACAGGCCGTGGCCCTGGTCGCGGATGATGTCGCGGCCGGTCTGCTGGGTGAGGAAGTTCAGGAACGCCGCGGCGACGGAGCCCGCCGGCGGCTCGCCGTAGGTGTACGCGAACTCCGTCTGCCAGTACGGGTAACCGGCGTCCTCGACGCCCGCCGCGGTCGGCTCCCTGCCGTCGATCCGCACCTTGACCAGCTCGCCGGCCGCCCGGTGCCCGGCCGCCCCCGCGGCCTCGCTGTAGCCGATCGCACCGGACCCGGCGGCGGTCGCGTCGAGCATCGTGTCCGTACTGCTGACCTCGCAGCGCCCGTACGTCCGCGTGCCGAGCGCGGCGCAGTCGGTCTCGGTGAACTGCGGCGGCTCCTTGCCGTCCAGCACCTTCGCGACGAGGGTGCTGCGGGTGCCGGAGCCGGGTTCGCGGTTGACGAGGTGGACGGGCACCTCGTTGCCGCCCAGCTCGGACCAGTTCTCGACCCGGCCGGCGAAGACGTCGCGTATCTGCGCGAGCGTCAGATTCTCCACGCCCGCGTCCTTGTTGACGACGAGGGTGAAGACGGAGAAGGCGACCGGCCGCGGTATCAGCCGCGGGTGGCCGGCGGAGGCGAGGCCGTCGGTGAAGGCGAGGTGGTCGCCGAGCCCCTTGCCGACCGGGACCTCCGCCGCCGCGCCCGCCTCGTCCAGGTCGGTCACACCGTCCGTACTGCCGCGGAACGTGTCGTCCGCCAGCGGAATCGACACGCCCGCCCCCTCGCACCGGTCGAGGTAGTCGTCGGCCGCGGCCCGTACGGCGGGCGCGAAGGCGGTGGACCCGTGCAGGTGCAGCGTGCCGCCGACACAACCCAGCGGAGGCCGCCGGTCGTCCCGCAGGAAGAGCGTGAAACTCGCCTGCACCACAACGGCGGCGATCAGCACCCAGATCGCCCACCACGCGGGCCGCGACGCGAAGACGTGGCTCTCGGTCCTGGTCGCCCGCAGCCGCAGCACCCGCGCCAGCGGGTCGTACCACCGGTCCATCCCGTCGGTCCCCTGCACGACCGGCGCCGGAAACCGGTCGGTGCCGTTGTCGTCGGGCCAGCGCTCCAGCACGACGAGCACCTTGTACTCGGCCCCGCGCGGCAGCGTCACCTTGGGCAGCTGGATGGTGCCCGTACGGTCCGCGTCGTTGTTGTGCCGCCGGAAGCCCGGCTTGGCGACGACCTCGCGCACGGCGTCGCCCTCGGTCCGTACCTCGAAGAAGAAGTCCCGCAGCACCTCGTTGCTCGGGTCGGTGAGCACCACGGCCGTGACCCGGCGGTCCCGGAAGGTGACCTTGATGCCGTGGTGGTCGACGGGGTCGGCGAGATAGTCCTCGGAGACGATCTTCACCGACCCGGCGTTCTCGATCCGCAGCAGCACGAACGACGGGTCCTTGAGCTGATGCCCGTCGTGCTGCATGTCCCCCAGCACCCCGGCGTACGGCTTGTTGGCGGCGTCGGCGGCCAGGGTGTCCATCTGCACGCGGTAACCCAGCCGCTTGCGGCCGATGACGGCGAACTCCCACAGGAACGCCACGACGGGAAACGCCAGACTGAGAATCGCGATCCACTGCTCGACCCGTTCGCCCACCGGCCCGGCCCCCTGACTCCCCTGTGAAGGAACCCAGGGTGCGGAGTGCCCACGGCAGACCGCCGGAGATGCCGGAACCGTCCGGCCAATGTTCATCCGACATCCATTTACGCCATGCCGTGTTCGCTCAGATCAGCAGGCCGCCCGTGGCGCGGAGGTTCTGGCCCGTGATCCATGCCGCGTCCGGGCCCGTCAGGTACGCGACCACCGACGCGATGTCCTCCGGGCGGCCCAGGCGTTGGAGTGCGGTCATGGCTGCCGTCTGGGTCAGGGCCTCCGGGGGGTTCGTGGCGTGGAGGAGGTCGGTTTCCGTGGCGCCGGGGGAGACCGTGTTGACCGTGATGCCGCGGGGGCCCAGTTCGCGGGCGGCGACCTGGGTGAACTGTTCGAGTACGGCCTTGCTCGCGCAGTACAGCGCGTGGCCGGGCGCCGGGACCACGGTGTTGAGGGTGGAGATGTTGACGATCCGGCCGCCGTCCGGCATCAGGGCCGCCGCCTCGCGCATCGCCAGTGCGCCGAACCTCGCGTTCGCCGTCATGACCCGGTCGAACTCCTCCGCCGTCAGCTCCGCCAGCGGCATCCGCGGGTTGACGGCGGCGTTGTTGACCAGGATGTCGAGTCCGTCGCGGACCGGGGCGAAGGCGCGGGCGAGGGCGTCCGGTTGCTCCTGGTCGGCGCGGACCGCGCGGGTGCCGGGGACGTCGCGTACGACCTCGTGTGCCGCGTCCTCGTTCTCCTTGTACGTGAAGACCACCCGCGCCCCGTCGCGCGCCAGCCGGGTCACGATCGCCCGGCCGATGCCCCGGGAACCGCCCGTCACCAGTGCCGTCCTACCGTTCAGCAGCATGCGCGGGACGCTATCCGGGCGCCGGCTCCCGGTATTGAAGGTTTGCGCACAGCGCGGTGGGCGTCAGGCCCGTCAGCTCCCGTACGTCCCGGGTGAAGTGCGGCTGGTCGGCGTAGCCGCAGGCGGCGGCGATGGCGGCGAGGCCGGACGAGGGGTCGGCCAGCCGGCCGACGGCGTGCTGGAGGCGGGCGATACGGGCCACCTGGCCCGGCGGCATGCCGATCTCGCGCTGGAAGCGCAGCTCCAGGGAGCGGCGGCTGACCCCCAGCCGGGCCGCCAGCACCGAGACGGGGATCCGGCGGCCCTGGCGCTGGAGCCGGGTCCAGGCCGCGGCGACGAGGGTGGTGGCCGGACTGCCGGTCCCCGCCTCCAGCCAGGTCCCCATCGTCTCCTCCAGTACATCCAGCCTGCCGGGCCCCGCCTCCGCCAGCCGCTCCGCCAGTTCCTCCTCCCGCCGCCGCCCCAGCACGTCCGCCAGCTCCACCGTCCCGCCCACGAACTCCCGCGCCGGCACCCCCAGCAGTGCCGCCGTCCCCGCCGGGGTGAGGCCGACGGTGACGCCCTCGCGCCACCGCCGCGTGGTGTGGATGCCGTACGCGGAGCGGGCGCCGGTGACGAGGCGGTCGGCGCCCGTGACGTCGATGACGAGGACCGTGGCGTTGACCGGCAACAGCCGGTGGCGTACGGGCGTACCGCCGCCCGCGCGGAACGCCGAGCAGCCGACGACGTACGGCGCCAGGTGGGTCGGGGCCGTGCGGGCCACGGACTCGCACGGCTCCGGCTGCCGCCGCGCCGGGATGGAGTGCACGTTCACGCTCACCACCACGATGATTCCTCAGGCCACTCCACCCCGGCAGCGGCCCACACGTGTTGATCACCCCCTCGCGACCGGTCGTGGCGGTGGGGACCCCGGCGGCCGGGGCGGAAGCTGGCTGTCATCCAGTCAGTCGTCCAATCACTTCCGGCCAGACTGCGGCCACCGATAAGGGCGACTGTTGAAAGCGCTGGTGACCCTGCGCACAGTTCTCCTTACACAGCAGGTTCGATCCGGCGCGTGGCGCTGGTCGCGTCTGCAGAGTCGAGCGAGGGGGTAGATCTTGCGTTCCGGGGAGGAATTCGCCGACCGCTACGTCCTCAAGGAGGTCATCGGCGCGGGGCGCGGCGGCGATGTGTGGCTGGCACACGACACAGTGGTGGGTCAGGACGTCGCGCTGAAGCCGGAGCAGACGGACGGCGAGGGCGAGACAGCGGTGCGTCGGCTGTTGGGCGAGCCGCGGACCATGGCCAAGTTCCGCGACCATCCTCACGTCGTGACCCTGTACGACGTCGTCGCCGTGGCGTCGGAGGCCGACGGGGGCGACGCGGACACGTACTGGTTCGTCATGGAGTACGTGCCCGGCGGCGGCCTGGACCGGCACCCGCCGGTCTCCCCCGAACAGGCGGCCCGCATCGGCGCCCAACTCGCCGACGCGCTGGTCGCCCTGCACGAGGAAGGCATCGTTCACTGCGATGTCAAGCCTGCGAACATCGGCCTCACGCGGCGCGGCGACGCGAAGTTGCTGGACTTCGGAGCGGCCTACCGGGTCGGCGGCCGCGAGACCATCACGTTCAACGGCCCCTTCAGCTACACGCCGGACTACGCAGCTCCTGAACTGGCCCGAGGCAGTGTCCCCCGGCCGGTATCGGACGTGTTCTGCCTGGCGGCCACCCTCTACGCCCTGGTCACCGGTGCGCCGCCGCGTGGCAGCGAGCCAGGGGAGAGGGAGAGCAACGACCACCGGGAGGACACGGACTCCGAGGAGAACACCCGGAGTCTGAGGCACTTACAGGCCGAGCAGGGCTTCGTCGAGTTGGACACCGATGCCGTGGGGCCGCTGTACCCCGCGCTCGCCGCCATGCTCCGACGCAACCCTCGACAGCGCCCCGATGCCACGGAGGCCAAGCAACTGCTGGAGGACGTCGCCGCAGCCGGCCCTCGGTCCTCAAAGGACACGGCTTCAGCACTCGGGGGCGCTGCCGCCGCCGACACCCTCACCAAGCGCCGACGCCGGCCACTGCTCGCAGCCGCGCTCGGTGTCGGTGCTGTGATGGCTCTGGCACTCGTCCTCATCCCCGGCGGCGACGACGAGGACGGAAAGCCCGCGTCCGAGGACGGCCAGGGCGGGCAACCGGGGGCGCAGGCCCTGATCGGCAGCCCGCACACGGCGAACGTGTGTGCCCTCTCCGACACCTCCGTTCTCGACCAGTTCGCCGGCAAGGACGTCCGCAAGGATGTGGACTACGGGAACTTCGACCGCTGCGACGTGCTGGTAGAAGTCGACGATGAGACCCGGATCGACGTAAAGATCCGCCTCCTTCAGAGCGCGCCGCCCCAGGGGGCCGAACCCTTCCGCACGATCGGGAGGATCGACATCGTCGAAGACGAGGCCGAGAACGATGAGTGCAGCCGGCTGCTGACCACCGGCGGCAGCACCGGGGAAACGGTGGTCCAGGTCCGCGTCAACATGGGCGAAGGCTCAGTGAACGGCGGCAACGCCACCCTGTGTACGGTCGCCGAAAGAGCCGCTGTGAGCGCGGCCGAGGTCCTCGACGCCGGTCCGATCCCCCGCCGTGCATCGGCTTACCCGCAAACCTCGCTGGTCTGGGGGAATGCCTGCAAACTCCTCGACGCCACCGCGCTGTCCGTCGTTCCCGGCCTCAGGGCCGACGTGCCGGACGCCGCAATCGCGAACTGGAGCTGCGAGTGGTCCAGCACCGTCGACGAACTCGATGCAGCGGTGAGCTTCTTCCGGGACCAGCCCGGCTCCGCTCAGGACGGCACGGTCCTCACACTCAGTGGATATCGCACGGTCGTCAAAACGAACGACGAAGGCGACACCTGTAGCGCGCTTGTCGAGCACCACAGGTACCAGGGCCAGGATGGCGTGACCGCCGCCGAGATGGTGCGCCTCGACGTCCACGGTGAGCGTCCCGCCGAGGATCTCTGCGGGATGGCGAAGGACCTCGCGGCATCCGCCGCCGCCCGACTCCGCGCGCGATAGGGCTCCGCCGTGTGAGCTGCGGGTTACCGCGGGCCGAAGGCGCCGGTCCGCTGCCGTGAATGGTGAGCGGCCCCCCGCTCAAGTCGCCGTTCTGATGAACGAGGCCCAGACGAGCTTGCCGAGGCCGTCGCGGTCGCGCGTGCCCCACTCGTCGGCGAGGGCGTCGACCAATTGGAGGCCGCGGCCGTGGTCGTCGGTGGGGGCGGGGTGGCGCAGGTACGGGGATGCGCCGCTGGCGTCGTGGACTTCGATGCGGACGGCGCCGTCGTCGACGGCGACGTGGACACGGAGCTGGCGGCCCCTCGGCGTGCCGTGCACCAGGGCGTTGGTCACCAGCTCGGAGACGCACACGCGGATGTCGTCGGCGCGGTCGGGACCCACAGCCGCGCCCACGCGGGCCGCGACGAAGTCACGCGCCTGACCGACCGAACGGGGACTCCGGACGAACTGGCGCGCATACGTGGTCATGGTTCTTGCCTCGTTCCGAGTGGGGCAGTTCGTGATTTCACTCACACCCTGGCCGAGCCGTGCGTAGGCTCGAAAGGGCTGGAGGCATTCCAAGCAATGTGGCAAGAAAGGGAATTGCACAGGTGACCGAAAGGGCCGGTCAGGAACGAAGCCACGCGAATGGTGCCGCGTATTTCGGCCAGGAGACGCGGGCGTTACGGGAATCCCTGGGGCTTTCCCAGGGTCAGTTCGCGGAAGAGTTGCACTACCAGCAGGCGCAGGTCAGCACAGGTCGAGAACGGCGTCGTCCTGGCGTCCGAAGCCTTCGCGGAGGCCATGGACCGGGTGGCCACCACGCCCGGTGTCTATGCCCGGCTGCGTACCAAGCTGAGCAAGCAGGGGCACCCGGAGTGGTTCATCCCCTACGTCGAGCTGGAGAGGACCGCGGCGAAGATCGAGGATTACTCGAACGCGTTCGTCATGGGTCCGCTACAGACCGCGGCGTACGCCGAAGCCGTCTACCGGTCGGCGAACCCACGCGAGACGGACGCGCAGATCAAGCAGAGGGTCGAGCTCCGGCTGCGCCGCCGCGAGGTGCTGGAACGTAAGGATCCTCCCCTGCTGTGGGTGATCCTTCACGAATCCGTCCTGCGGACAGTCGTCGGCAGCAGAGCCATCATGGTCGAACAGTTGGAGCACTTGCTCACGATGGCTGCCAGCCCTCATATCTGCCTGCAAGTCCTCCCGTTCACGGCGGGTACCCCCGCGTCGGGACTGTCGTTTATCCTGCTTGCGCAGGCCGACGGGGCGGCAGTCCTGTATTCGGAAACGACCGGCCACGGGTATGTGAACGACTCTGCGACGGCCGTAGGCGAGTGGACGGCCACGTACGATCGGCTGCGCGCTTCGGCCGAGTCAGAGGCCCGGTCACTGCGCCTCATGCACTCGATCATGGAGGAGCACGCGAATGAGCAGCACGCCAAACCCGCGTGACATGCGTTGGATCAGCAGCACCTACAGCGACGGTCAGGGCGGCAACTGCGTCCAGTGGGCACCCGACCACGCGCGTGCGACGGGTGAGTTCCTGGTCCGCGACAGCAAGGACCCGCACGGCCCGCACCTGACGCTGACCCGCGAGGGGTTCGCCGGGCTCGTGGAGTTCGCCAAGCGCCACGGCTGACCCGCGCCACTCACCGACCCGAGTAACCGGCCCTCGCCTCAGGGCGGGGGCCGCGATCTACTCCCCAGGCGGTCACAGGAGTTACAGTCGGGGCCCGGACCGCGGCGACCTGAGCCATCCCGCAATGTTTCACGGCGGCCCGAGCCCGGCCCGTGCGTGTGCACGGCGGGGCAACTGCCCTCGCCGCTGCCGGTGCCGGTGCCGGTGAGCGCAGCCGCCGAGCCATGCCGGGTCCCCTCTCGCGGGAGCTGATCACCCCAGTACGTCTCACGGCGAACCGAGTGTGCTTCGTGCTCGTACGACGAGCCGGTGCGCATCGGCGCCGTACACCGCGGAGTCGCGCAGTGTCTCCCAGGTGCGCAGGTAGAGGTCGATGCTGCCGGTGTCCTCGATCCACAGCTCGGCGTGCCAGTCCTCAACGACGACCAGGCGCTCGTCGTAGATCCAGAAGCCGTTCGACGGGTGGATCTTCAAGGATGCGGCGGCCGGAACGACTGCCAGTTCGACGGTGTCCAGCCCGATGACGCTGACGAGCCGGTCGAGCTGCGCGGCCAGCACCGCGTGCGGGCAGACGACGGCGTAGAGCACCGGCTCCCAGATCATGATCTGGTACTGCCGGCCCGCCTCGTAGAGCCCTTCCTGACGCTGGATGCGGGCACGTACGGCCGCTTCGGTATCGCGGGGGGACTTCATCAGGGCTGCGTGCCGGGTGAAGACGTTGCGGGCGTAGTCGGCGGTCTGGAGCATGCCCGGCATGACGCTGTTCTCCCAGATCCGCAGTGTCGTGGTGCGGGCGTGCTCGGCAGTGATGGCGTCTTGGACCGGGCGGTGCCCGGTGGCGAGCTGCCGGCGCCAGGAGCGGATGTGGGATTCGAAAGCCCGCAGTCGTGCCCGCAGTTCGTCGACTGCCTCGGGCTGCCCGGTCGCGCGTGCCCAGGCGCGCAGGTCGTCTTCCGTGGCCGTCTGCCGACCGGTCTCCAGCTTGCTGATCTTCGACTGCTGCCAGCCGAGCCGCGCGGCGAGCTGGGCACCGGTGAGCCGCCCTTCGGGCCCGAGCAGCCGGAGTTCCCGGAGACGGTCTCCGAGAGCGGCGCGGGCCTGCTGGTAGTCGGTGGTCACCGGCGCCCTCGCTCAGCGCCCGGGGGGCAGTTCGGCCGCGAACGTGTCGTACGCCACCGCGTGGTGCCAAGCGGCGTCGCGGATCTGGGCATAGCAGTTGACGCGCATGGGCTCTGTGATCATCTCGACGTCGAGGAGGTTGTCCTCGCCGTCGAAGTTCAAGAGCGCCGCCAGCCGGGAGTCGAACAGCCAGAAGTCTTCCGGGGGGAGGCGCAGGCGGTCGGCCTCGGCGCGGGGAAGGTTGCGGATGTCCTCGCCGGCGGCGCAGTTACGGCGCGCGTTGTCGAGCAGGTACAACTGTCCGGTGGTCGGCGGGTCGTCCACCAGGCGTACGCGCTCGAAGCGTTTGCCCTGCCCGGTCTGCCGGCGGACGTTGGTGCACCAGTCGTCGTCGTAGTCCCACTGCACCGGCTCACCGGCCGCGAACTGCTCCCAGGTGTCGGTCTCCTCGTCGCTGGCGTAGCGGCGCCGGGTCTCCAGCCGCCACGCGGTGTGCTCGAAGGTCTCGAAGAGGTGGAGGAACTCATCCACGCTCACCAGTTTCGGGGCGCGCGGCTTGGGGCCGAAGTCGACTAAGACGTCGCGCGGTAGGCGCACGGCGACTTCCCCCTGGTCGAGGTGCTGGAGCTGCGCCAGTTCCCCGGGGTCGGTGACCGGCGTGCCGTGGACGATCACATCGCCGCTGTCGAGGTCTTCGTGCACTGAGGGGCAGCCGCCGCCCCCTGAGCCGCCGGAACCGCTCCCGTTGTACCGCAGTCGTGCCATGGGCTGCTCCCTTCGTCGGGTCAGTGGTACGAGCATCGCCGCGGTTCCCTACGTGCACACGGGCCCTACCTGCACTGCGTAAGAATATCCGCGCAAGAGCAGGCAGGAGCCTCGCATATTCGAGAATCCTCGCTGCCGCCGACGTCGCCGTCCATCTACGGTGCCGGACATGGCACAGACCCCGGCGGACCCGTACCCGGCTGCGGAACAGCGCCGCGACGCGCTCGCCCCGGCGGGCATAGTCCCGCAGTCGCTCGCCGGGGTGGTCAGAGCCGGAGGTGACTGCGGTGGGAAGTGCCCGCCGACTCAGCCCCGGATCCCCGCCCCGGGCGGCCCGGGGCGCGCTTGAGAGGAGGCACCCGACCATGCACCTCCCGAACCCTTCGGCGTTGAACCTCGTCTTGTCCGGGGACCCGGGCGACAAGGACGACAACACCGATATCGAGGACGGTGACGGCCAAGGCGGCAACCCGTCGCCCGGCCACCGCTGAAATCCCCGGAGATGCCGGCCCTTGCGGCTGCGTTCCCGCGGGGCCGGCCCGGAATCGACAGGAGCACCATGGGCGGCGAGCAGACCGGCCACGGCAGGGTCACCGTCTTCCCGCTCACGCACCACTGGCCGGACCGCCGCTGCCTGCTCGCGTACACCACCACCGGCGACTTCGGGACCACCGCGATCGTCGGCGCACTGCCGGTGCCGGAACTGGAGCACCCTGACCTGCTGGCCGTCGCCGCCGACCACCACCCCCAGGGCCTCTATGGCTCCCGCGGCGGGCACGAAGTCGCCTGCGCCGGCTGGGTCATCTGCACCGGCTGGTCCGCCCGCATCGGCGGCTCCGGTCCCCGCCTCGACATCCCGACGCCGGATGGAGCCTGCGCCTGCACCGCCGCATCGAACTGGCCCATCAGATGTACGGCCACGACGTACTGCACACGGGCACCTTCACCCTCAGCGACAACGAACTGATGAGACAAGCCCTTCAACTCGTCCGCTGAGCATCCGCCGGCAGCCCCGCCGCGATCTACTCCCCGGGCGGTCACAGGAGTTACAGTCGGGGCCCTGACCGCGGCGACGGGAGGCATCCCGCTATGGCGACCCCGACTCCCTTTCCCCGCAGGCGGTTTCTGCTCGCGAGTGGGGCCACCGCCGCCGGGCTCGCCCTCGCCGCGCCGGGTGTCGGTGTCGCCGCCCCCGCCGAGAGTCCCGAAGCCCTGCTCTACCACCGGCTCCTGCTGCGGCACACCCGCTGGGTCGAGACGCAGTGGGACGCCGCCGCCGGGCGCTACCCCCTCGCCGACTTCCGCTTCGTCAGCGTCCTCGGCAACGCGGTGCTCCTCACCCACGGCACGTACGACGCCGACCTCGCCGGCGTCGACCGCGACACCCTCGCCGACCACACCGTACGGACCATCCGGCACTTCGCCGCCACCAACTTCTGGGCCACCGGCGCGAGCTGGGGCGGTGGCGGGTACGAGTGGGGCGGGCGGGTGTTCTGGGACGGGACGTTCGAGTCGTACTTCACCGCCGCCGCCCGGCTGCTGTGGGACGAGTTGGACGCCGCCACCCGCGCGCACGTCGACGCCATCGCCGTCCGCGGCGCGCAGTACGTCGCCGGCCTCGGCGCCGGTGAGGATCCGCGCAGCGGCGGGTGGTCGTCCAACGGGCTCGCCGGGGGCCACCGCGGCGACTCGAAGATCGAGGAGATGGGCGCCAAGTCGATGCCGCTGGCCACCGGGCTCGCGTACCACCCGGACCATCCGGACGCCGGTGCCTGGCGGGAGTGGCTGACCCGGTGGCTGTCGAACATGACGGGGCTGCCCTCCGCCGACCGCGAGAACGGCACGCTGATCGACGGCCGGCCGGTGTCCGAGTGGAACACCGCGCAGAACATGTACGAGGACCACGTCGTGGAGAACCACGGCACCTACGCGCCGATGTACCAGCAGTCCACCGGCGCGTACCCCGGGCGCAACGCCCTCCACTTCCTCATCGCCGGCGCCCCGCTGCCCGACGTGCTCGCGAAGCAGCCCAACGCCGACGGGCTCTGGCACACGATGACGCACCTCGGTACCGCCGCCGGGCTGTCCGCGCACCCCATGGTCAACGACCGCTACCACCTCTACGGCCGCGACGTACTCCCCCTGACCTGGCGCCGCATGGGCCAGGCCGACCCGTACACCGCCCGCTCCGAGCGGATGCTCGCCGCGCACCTGGAGCCGTATCTCGCGTACCCGCCCGAGGACCGGCTGACGAAGTTCAGCGGCGAGCCGAAGTACGAGCCGGAGGCGCGCGCGGAGGTGGCGACCGCCTACCTGCTGCACGCCTGGCGCGACCGGCTGCACGGCGACGTACGGCCCGTCAGCGAGGCCCGGTACTGGGCGAGCGTGGCCGGGGCCACGGACTACGGCGCCGAAGTCGGCCTCGTCGCCCACCAGTCGGCGCGCGCGCTGGCGATGGCGGTGAGCAAGGCGGGGCACGTGAAGTTCGCGTTCCTGCCCGAGCACGACGACTGGCTCTTCGACGTCACGGGAGCGGCCCCCGCGTTCCTCCCGGGCACGGCCCTCGCGGTCACCGGCCGCCGCGTCGCCCGCTACACGCGCGCCGGCGACGGCTTCGACGGCTCGGCGACGGTGCTGCGCTTCGGGACGGGTGCCGCCGGCTACGCGACCCTGCCCACAGGCGCGGTCGTGTACGCCACGTCCGGTCTCGCCGCCGACTAGGGGCGGCTGCGGCTGCACACGCTGGCCATGCCCGGCGTACGCGGCCTCGACGGCGACCGCACGTTCCACGGGCCGGGCGGCTCCGTCACCCTGGCGCCGGACGGCGGCGACGGCGGGGTGGACGAGGTGCGCTTCCCGGCCGTCGCGGCGCGGCACATACGGATCCTCGGCGTCCGGCCCGCGACGCAGTACGGCTACTCCCTCTGGCACATCGAGGCGTACGCCACCGGCACCACCCCCGGGTCCGGCGCCGACCCCGGTACCGACCTCGCCCGGGGGCGCCCCGT
>NZ_JACBXC010000430.1 GCF_013870535.1 Streptomyces phytophilus
GAAGCCGCCGCGGCCAGGGACTACTCCGCGAAGGAGAAGGAACTCGCCTTCTCCAACTGGCCGCTGTACATCGACGTCGACGACGAGAACGAGAACGTCCGCCCCACCCTGGAGCGCTTCCAGGAGCGCAGCGGCATCCGCGTCGCGTACACCGAGGACGTCAACGACAACGTCGAGTTCTTCGGCCGCATCAAACCGCAGCTCGCCGCCGGCCAGGACACCGGGCGCGACCTCGTGTGCCTGTCGGACTTCATGGCCGGCCGGCTCATCCGGAACGGCTGGGCGCAGCGCCTGGACCCGCGCAACCTGCCGCACGCCAACGTCAACCTCGAACCGCGCTTCCGCAACGCCGCGCACGACCCGGGGCGGCAGTTCACCATGCCGTGGGCGGGGCTGGCCACGGTCGTGGCGTACAACAAGAAGGCCACCGGGGGCCGCGAGGTCTCCTCCGTCGCGCAGCTGATGGAGGACGACGCGCTCAAGGGCAAGGTGTCGCTGCTCACCGAGATGCAGGACACCATCGGGATGACGCTCATCGACATGGGCAAGTCGCCGACGAAGTTCACCGACGACGACTTCGACGCCGCCCTCGCCCGGGTCCAGAAGGCCGTGGACGACGACCAGCTGCGCCGCTTCACCGGCAACGACTACACCGAGGAACTGGTCAAGGGCGACATCGCCGCCTGCCTGGCGTGGGCGGGCGACATCGTGCAGCTCCAGCTGGACACGGACGACATCGAGTTCGTGATCCCCGCCAAGGGCTACCTCTACGCCACGGACGACCTGCTCGTCCCCGCCAGGGCCCGGCACAAGACCAACGCCGAGAAGCTGATCGACTACTACTACCGGCCCGACGTCGCCGCCGAACTGGCCGCCTGGGTCAACTACATCTGCCCCGTCGTCGGCGCCCGCGCCGAGATGAAGAAGATCGACGCGTCGCTCGCCGACTACCCGCTGATCTTCCCCGACCGGCAGATGATCGAAAAGGGCCAGGTCTTCATGTCGATGAACGACGACAAGGAGACCGCCTACCAGGACAAGTGGTCCAAGGTGATCGGGGCGTGAGCGCGGTGGCCGAGCAGCGGGCGGGCGTCACGCTCACCGGGATCAGCAAGAAGTTCGGCGACGTCACCGCCGTGCACCCCCTGGACCTCACCGTCCCCCGCGGCTCGTTCTTCGCCCTCCTCGGCGCCTCGGGCTGCGGCAAGACCACCACGCTGCGGATGATCGCCGGCCTGGAGCAGCCCACCACCGGCACCGTACGCCTCGGCGACGACGACGTGACCGCCCTTCCGCCGCACCGGCGCAAGGTCAACACCGTCTTCCAGAGCTACGCCCTCTTCCCCCACCTCGACGTCCACGACAACGTCGCCTTCGGGCTGCGCCGCCGCGGCATCCGGTCCGTGGCCAAGGACGTGCAGCAGACGCTGGAGCTGGTCGAGCTGGCCCACCTCGCGCGCCGCAAGCCGCACCAGCTCTCCGGCGGCCAGCAGCAGCGCGTGGCGCTGGCCCGCGCGATCGTCAACCGGCCCGAGGTGCTGCTCCTCGACGAGCCGCTCGGCGCCCTCGACCTGAAGCTGCGCCGGCAGATGCAGCTGGAGCTCAAACGCATCCAGACGGAGGTCGGCCTCACGTTCGTGCACGTCACGCACGACCAGGAGGAGGCCATGACCATGGCCGACACCATCGCCGTGATGAACGCCGGACGGGTCGAGCAACTCGGCACGCCCGTCGACCTGTACGAGGATCCCGCGAGCTCCTTCGTCGCCAACTTCCTCGGCCAGTCCAACCTGATCGCCGCCGAGATAGCCGGCACCGCCGGCGCGGACCTGCTGCTGTCCGCCGCCGGCGACGTCAAGCTCGCGCTGCCCGCGGCCCGCTGCCGCGCGCGGTCGACCGCCGTGGGCACGCGGGTGCTCGCGGGGATGCGGCCGGAGAAGATCTCCCTCGCCCACCGCGACGCCGCCGTGGACGGCGCGGTCCCCGACGGGCGCAACCGGATTCCCGGCACGGTCGTGGACGCCTCCTTCACGGGCGCCGCCACCCAGTACCTCGTCGACAGCCCCGTCTGCCCCGAGCTGTCGGTCTTCGTGCAGAACGTCGAGCGCGACCCCCGGCTCGTACCGGGCGCGCGGGTCGTCCTGCACTGGAACCCGGCGCACACCTTCGGCCTCGACGGCGACGAGTCCCTCCTCGCCGGGACGCTGGACGACGCGGGTACGGGCGAGGAGGCCCCGTGACCGCGCTCGCCGCCCCGCCGGAGGCGACGCCCGACGCGCCCGAACCCCCGCCCCCGCGCCGCCGGTTCACCCCGTACTGGCTGCTGCTGCCCGCCGCGCTGTGGCTGCTGGTCTTCTTCGCCGCGCCGCTGGTCTACCAGGCGTCGACCTCCGTGCAGTCCGGCTCCTTCGAGGAGGGCTTCGAGGTCACCTGGCGGTGGGCCAACTACACCGAGGCGCTCGACCAGTACGCCGAGCACTTCGCCCGCTCCTTCGGCTACGCCGCCGCGGCCACCGTCCTCTGCCTCGCCATCGGCTACCCGCTCGCGTACATGATCGCCTTCCGCGCCGGGCGCTGGCGGGGCGTACTCCTCGTCCTCGTCATCGCCCCGTTCTTCACCAGCTTCCTCATCCGTACGCTGGCCTGGAAGACGATCCTGTCCGACAACGGCCCGCTCGTCGGCGCCCTGGACACCCTGCACGTCCTCGACGTCACCGCCACCCTCGGCCTGACCACCGACGACCGGCTGCTCGCCACCCCGCTCGCGGTCGTGTGCGGGCTCACGTACAACTTCCTGCCGTTCATGATCCTGCCGCTGTACACCTCGCTGGAGCGCGTCGACCCGGGCCTGCACGAGGCCGCGCAGGACCTCTACGCCCGCCCGCTGACCGTCTTCCGCCGGGTCACGCTGCCGCTGTCGATGCCCGGCGTCGTCGCCGGCACGCTGCTGACGTTCATCCCCGCCTCCGGCGACTACATCAACGCCCAGCTCCTCGGCTCGCCGAAGGAGCAGATGGTCGGCAACGCCATCCAGAAGCAGTTCCTCAACGTGCTCGACTACCCGACCGCCGCGGCGATGTCGTTCCTGCTGATGGCCGCGATCCTGATCATGGTGACGGTGTACATCCGCCGGGCCGGCACCGAGGAGCTGGTGTGATGCGCTGGGTCCGCCGCCACCTGGTCGTCATCGCCGGCACGCTCGCGCTGGTCTACCTGCTGCTGCCCAACGCCGTCGTGCTGGTCTTCTCCTTCAACGACCCCGCGGGCCGCTACAACTACACCTGGCAGTCCTTCTCCACCGACGCCTGGAGCGACCCCTGCGGCGTCGCCGGCATGTGCGACTCCGTCGGCCTCAGCCTGCGGATCGCGCTCACCGCGACCGTCGCCGCCACCGCCATCGGCACCCTCGCGGCCTTCGCGCTCGCCCGGCACCGCTTCCGCGGCCGGGCCGCCGGCAACTCGCTGATCTTCCTGCCCATGGCGATGCCCGAGGTCGTCATGGCCGCCTCGCTGGGCACCCTGTTCCTCAACATGCGCATCGAGTTCGGCGTCACGACGATCCTCATCGCGCACATCATGTTCTGCCTGAGCTTCGTCGTCGTCGCCGTCAAGGCGCGGGTGGCGAGCATGGACCCGAAACTGGAGGAGGCGGCCCGGGACCTGTACGCGGGCCCGCTGCAGACGTTCCTTCGGGTCACGCTGCCGCTGGCGGCGCCGGGGATCGCCGCCGGGGCCATGCTCAGCTTCGCGATCTCCCTCGACGACTTCATCATCACGCAGTTCAACGCCGGGCCCTCCACGGTCACGTTCCCGATGTACGTCTGGGGCGCGTCGCAGCGCGGCATCCCGGTGCAGGTGAACGTCATCGGCACGGCGATGTTCGTGGCCGCCCTGGCGCTGGTGGTGGCCGGGCAGGTCGTCGGCGCGCGGCGGCGGTCGCGGGCATGACGGACCCCGCGCGCTCCCTGGCGTCCGCCGCCCCCCGCCCGTACTGGCTCGACGACCCCGGCCGGCCCGCGGCGCTGCCCGCGCTCACCGGCGCCGAGGAGGCCGACCTGCTCGTCGTCGGCGGCGGCTACAGCGGGCTGTGGACGGCGCTGCTCGCCAAGGAGCGCGGCCCCGGCCGCGACGTCGTCCTCATCGAGGCGGCCGAGTGCGGCTGGGCGGCCTCCGGCCGCAACGGCGGCTTCTGCGCCGCCTCCCTCACCCACGGCCTCGGCAACGGTCTGGAGCGCTGGCCCAAGGAGATCGCCACCCTGGAGCGGCTGGGCGCCGAGAACCTGGACGCGATCGGCGCGGCCGTCGAACGGTACGGCATCGACTGCGACTTCCGGCGCACCGGCGAGATCACCGTGGCCACCGAGCCGTACCAGCTCGACGAGCTGAGCGAGTTCGCCGAGGAGGCGACCCGCCGCGGGCTCGGCGACGGGCTGCTGCTGATGGACCGGGACGCGGTACGCGCCGAGGTCGACTCGCCGACGTTCCTCGGCGGGCTCTGGGACCGCGACGGCGTCGCCATGGTCCACCCGGCGCGGCTGGCCTGGGGGCTCCGGCAGGCGTGCCTGGACGCGGGCGTACGGATCTACGAGCACACCCCG
>NZ_JACBXC010000431.1 GCF_013870535.1 Streptomyces phytophilus
CGACACCGGCCGCGCCCTCCCGTCCGCGGTGGCGCTCGCCGCGGCCCCCCACACCAGCCCCGCACCGGCCGCCGTCGCACCGCCCAGCACCGTACGGCGCGTCAGTACGCGCCTCTCCTCAAGACGACTCACAGTCTTCCCTCCGCGATCGATTCACCGTCACGGAATGGTCGCCGCCCCTGTAGGCGGCGGCCCATCCGGCGAACCACCGCTTGCGGGGTGTTGCTGACGACACCCCCGCGCCAGCGGCGCGCCGCCGGATGCGCTCCCGCGTTGCCCGGTCGCCGTGGCCGTCTTCGCATCCTTCGGGGGCAGCCCCTGATCTCGGATGTCCGTCAGAGCGGATCAAGCCCAGGGATCCTTCTCTACGGCTGGACGGCAGCCGCAGGCGGTACGGTCCGCAGCGTCGGGACCAGCGTTGCGGTCTGACATCAGCGCTGACATCAACGGCTCCGAACGTGGGCGTCCCAGAGCGAGCGTCCACACCTCACCTTCCATGGCTACCACCGGCCCCACGGGCCCTCAAGGCCGCCTGAAAAGCGGGAGGTCGCCGGTTCGACCCCGGCCCCGGCCACACAGCACGATCGGCAAAAGGACCCGGACAAGGATCTTGTCCGGGTCTCTTCTTGTGCCGGTGACATCACCACCGACATCGGTGGTCGGAAAGCAGCAACCGGCCGCCATTCTCGATTGTCCGAGCGGGACCTTCTGCGCCGGGGCTAGGGTAAGCGGTTCAATTCGTGTTGCCCGAGGAAATCGAGGCACTGTGCCGCACGTCTTCGAACATGGTGATCGGCTTTTCCAGCTGTTGGGCCGGCTGGTAAGCCGCCCGCGCCGGGGAGAGTTACCCGGTGAGGTCTCCGCACGAGACGGCATTCCGATCCTGAGCCTGATCGGTGATCATCAGGACGAACTCTCCGAACAAGTCAAGCAGGCATTGGCAAAGGCCCAGCCCCGGCCGGTTCCGTGCCAGGTGGCCGACATCGAGCAGAAGTGGGACGAGGTCGCCGCCGCCCGCAGCGATCTCACTCCCGAATGGCGCCGGGTGGAGCTGTGCCGACGCGTGCTGGTGGAACTCGCCATGGAGTTCTCCTCCGCCCGCTACGGTCCCCAGGCCGTTCGGTTCCGGCGGCTGGGACTCGTCAACTGGCTGCTGCTGATGACGAACACGGCTGACGAGCCGGACGCCCGGCACGCCCAGGAGATGCTGCGCAGGCTGAGGAAGCGGGAGCTTGAGCGGCGCGGGGTGCTGGGGTTCATGCGCAGCCCCGGCACCGAGGTGGCGCTTCAGGGCAGCGTGCCCTGGTGGGCGTACCTCTTCGGCCTGAACGTGCTGCCGCTGATGTGGTTCCGGGCCTGGCGTTTCCTGGGCAGTGAGTACCGGTGGCTGCTGCGCCAGCCGTACATGGCGCCCGCCGATCCCGGAACGTTCGCCGGGTTCGCGCTGCGGCTCACCCAGCTGCGGTGGGCGAGGGAGGACCCCGCGCAGGTCACCAAGGTGATGATCAACGCCTTCCTGGAGGACCTGCGCATCGCGTACGCGCGTCGTCCCTGGCGCCAGCGCGCCCACCAGCGCACGGCGTATCCCGTGGCCTTCCTGACGGGCCTGACCCCCGAGAACGGCGGCCCTGACCTGGTGCAGGCGTTCGTCGAGGTGCGCAACGAGACCGGTGCCTTCGATCCGCTGCTCCTGCTGACGACTTCCGCGAACGGTGTGCACGAGCAAGGCCGGGTGCGGAGTCTGACCGACGAGTTGGGCCCGTACGAGGCGTGGTGCGAGCGTTTGCGTACGGCGGGCCGCGGGCGTGATGCCGGCTTCTGGTATCTGCCGCTGCGGACGCCCTGCCTGCTGCCCGACGACGACACCGGCATCGAGGCGCAGCGCGAGCGCAGCTCCGCCGCCGGCCGGTTCACCACGAACAGCCCGTCGGCCTGGGCAGGTCGCCTCGCTGCCGTGGGCACGCTCGGCTTGGTTCTCCCCGCACTCCTCGGCACCCTCGTCTTCTGGCTCAGCAACGACGAGGAGCGGGACCGGAGACGAGAGGTCCACGCGTGGGAGGACCAGCACTGCGGGCTGAGTCGCGACAATCCTGACGCGGCGACCGTGAAGCGCCAGGCGACCGGCGATTGCGTCGGCGTCGCCTCACACGGCTACGACTTCGGATCTGATGACGAGCGCCTGCGGGGCGTCCTGGAGACGATTGCGGAGCAGAACGACGAGGCCGAGCGGATTCATCGAACCACCGGAAGGCCCTTGGTCACCCTCCTCCATGTGTCCGCGCTGTTCGGTAGCCCCGCCGAGGGGTCCAATGCGCAGGCGTACCTACGCGAGCAGGTTCAGGGCGCGGCCAGCGCGCAGCGGCGACAACTCGACCTCGACGGGGAGAGGGATCCGGTGCTGCGGATACTTCCGGCCAACGCCGGCTCCGACATGCGCTTCGGGAACGTGGTCACCCGCACGATCGAGGGGATGATGCGCGAGGATCCCACGATCGTCGGCGTCACCGGCCTCGACCAGAGCCGCCACGCCACCGTCGAGATGATGGGCGAACTCACCCGTCTCGGCCTTCCCATGGTCGGCACGACCCTCACCGCCGACGGCCTCGACGACGAGTCTCCCCTCTACTACCAGGTCTCCCCGCAGAACGAGCGCGAGGCCGCGGTCGCCGCCGCGTACGCCGATCACCTGGCCGACAGCGGCGCGCTGGCCCGGAGGAGCGTGCGGGTCCTGTACTCGGCCGACCCCACCGACCTGTACAGCGACAATCTGCGGGACGACGCCGTCGCGGCATTTGAGCGTGCTGGTTTCGACGTCGGCGTCGCGGGCTTCGAACCGTCCTACTCGCAGGCCGAAGCCTCCGGCCGGCCCGGCGCACGGACCGTCGGCCAGGACGCCTGCAACCACCGCGGGCTGGTCTTCTTCGCCGGTCGGTCGGACGACTTCGAGGCGATCCTGAACGGTGCCAACGAGACCTGCGGCTCGAATCCGCCGGCCTTCCTCGGCGGCGACGACGTGGCCCGGCTCGCCGCCAACGCGGACCGGCGGGGCGCCTTCGGCCGTATACCGTACGAGTTCCTGGACTTCACCCTCGGCTCGACCTCGTGCGCGGATTCGAGCGACCTCTACAGCACGATGGCGAGGCTCTTCCCCGGGGAGTGCGCGCAGGCCGAGAACACCTCCCTCGACGGGCACGCCGCCCTGGGCTTCGACGCGGTGAACCTCTACCTCAAGGCGATCGGTGAACTCCTCGACGCCGCACCCGAGATGCGACTCACCCCTGGTGCGGTGTGGCAGGCGCTCGGCCGCATCCACGGCAGTGAGGCCCTTGACGGCGAAAGCGGCATCATCGACTTCGGTGGCGTGGTCGACCGGCAGGTCCCTCTCGACAAACTCCTCTCGGTCCAGCGCGTGGAAGGAGCGCGACCGCCCACGCAGGTCGGCTTCTGCGGACGATGGGGCGATCGGGCCCAGTCGGGGTGGTGCCCGCCCACCGAAGCCGGATAAGCGAGGCCGGACCGGCGACTTCCCCGGACCCGCTTCGGCATCCAGGACGCGCACAACCTCGGGTGGAAACACGCCGGCAGATCGGGGCCCTCCGGTCATCACGCCTGAACCACGGCGACCCGCTCCCGTCCGCCCGGGTGCCGGTGGCGCCAGGTCCAGAAGACCGCCGTGCCCGCGACCGCCCACCCCGCCAGCACCAGGTACGGGAACGGGTGCTGATGCCCCGCGAAGTACACCGCCGTGTGCTGGGCGTTGACCGACGCGCCCGGCGGCAGCCAGCGGCCGAGTTCGCCCAGCGGCGACGGCAGCAGCGGCCACGAGACGGCGCCGCCGGACGACGGGTTGCCGACCAGCACCATCACCACCCACGTCGGCAGGATCGCCCAACGCCCCATCAGGGTGTTGAACATGGTGAAGACCATCCCCGACGTGAACATCGTCAGCGCCAGCGTCAGCCACGACTGCGGGAACGGCATCCGCACCACCCCCAGCAGCAGGTCCACCACCGCGTAGATCGTGAAGCCGCCGAGCAGCGCGTACGCCGCCGTGAACGCGATCCGCTCCGCCGGGTTCAGCGAGCGCGCGTGCACGCTCAGCTGGATCGCGCCCATGAAGCCGACGATGACCGCCGCGAGCGAGATGTAGAAGAGGGCGAGCCCCTGCGGGTCGCCGGACTGCATCGGCTTGATGTCGCGTACCGTCACCGGCACCCCCACCCGCTTCGCGACCCGCGGTGCGTCCTCCATCAGCAGCCGCGCGACCGACGCGCCCGCCGCGCCCGAGAGGTCCACCCGCATCCGGCCGGGGCCGACCCGCAGCACCGCGAAGACCTTCTGCTCCTCCACCGCGTCCCTGGCCCGCGCGTACGTGGGGTACGGGCGCAGCTCGACCGACGCCTCCAGGGCCTCCTCCAGCCCGCTGACGAACGCCCGCCCGCCCGGTTCCGCGTCCACGTCGCCGACGACGGCGACCGGCAGGTCGTGCGGCGTGGGGTTGGCCATCGCGGCGGTGTACGAACCGGCGAAGAGCCCCGCGACGGCGGCGAGGAGCAGCACCAGCACCACCGGCGTCAGGAACGGGCCGGCGCG
>NZ_JACBXC010000432.1 GCF_013870535.1 Streptomyces phytophilus
CTTGGCCGCGGTCTTCTCGCCGACGCCCGGCACGCCCGGCAGGCCGTCGCTGGGGTCGCCGCGCAGCAGGGCGAGGTCGGCGTAGCCGGAGCCGTCGACGCCGTACTTCTCGCGCAGCGCCGCGCCGTCCATGACGGTGGCGTTGCCGACGCCCTTGACGGGGTAGACCACCCGTACCCCGCGGGCGTCGTCGATCAGCTGGAACAGGTCGCGGTCGCCGGTGATGATGTCCACGGGCCCGGTCGCGTGCGCGGTCAGGGTGCCGATCACGTCGTCCGCCTCGTACGGGGCCACTCCCACCCGCGCGATGCCGAGGGCGTCCAGCACCTCCTCGATGACCGGCACCTGCGGCGACAGCGTGTCCGGCACCTCCTCCTCGTCCGCCTCCGCCTCGCCGGGGTGCTCCTCGGCGACCCGGTGCGCCTTGTACGAGGGGATGAGGTCCACCCGCCACTGCGGGCGCCAGTCGGCGTCCATGCAGGCGACGAGGTCGTCGGGGTGGTGGTCGGCGACGAGCCGGGAGATGAAGTCGAGCAGCCCCCGCACGGCGTTCACGGGGGTGCCGTCGGGGGCCGTGACCGATTCCGGTACGCCGAAGTACGCGCGGAAGTAGAGGCTGGCCGTGTCGAGCAGCATCAGGCGTCGGGTCATCCCCTGATGATGCCGCATGCACCGCGACCAAACGCGATCGAGATGTGAACTGGATCACGCCATGGTTTGGACATCGGGATCCTGGGCAGCGGCGGAAGTGGAGTGAACCGATGGTCTATACACGGACAATTCGGGAAGCATCAGGGCAGAACCCGCGTCACTCCACGACCTGCCGACGGGGGAGGCAGGTCGATTTTTCCGTTCGAGGCGTGAGGTGTATGTGAGCAGGCTCCAGGCGGAGCGCCTGTACAAGGTGTTCGGTAAACGGCCAGTAGATGCGGTCGCCAGGCTAGAGGCGGGCGAGGATCGGGAGAAACTTCGCGAGAAGGGCACAACCGCGGCGGTGGTGGACGCCTCCTTCACCGTCGAGTCGGGCGAGATATTCGTGGTCATGGGCCTCTCCGGGTCCGGCAAGTCCACGTTGCTGCGCATGCTCAACGGGCTGCTCGACGCCACGTCGGGCCGGGTGCTCTTCGACGGCCAGGACCTGACGTCGCTGACGGACCGCGAGCTGCGCGAGGTGCGCTCCAAGAAGATCAGCATGGTCTTCCAGCACTTCGCGCTCTTTCCGCACCGCAGCGTGCTGGAGAACGCCGGGTACGGTCTCGAAGTCCAGGGCATACCCCGGCAGGAGCGCGAGAAGCGCGCCACCGAGGCGCTGGAGCTGACCGGCCTGAAGGGCTGGGAGCACCACTGGCCCGACGAGCTGTCCGGCGGCATGAAGCAGCGCGTCGGCCTGGCCCGCGCGCTGGCCACCGACGCCGACCTGCTCCTCATGGACGAGTCGTTCAGCGCGCTCGACCCGCTGATCCGGCGGGACATGCAGGACCAGCTCATCGAGCTGCAGTCCAAGCTGAAGAAGACCATCGTCTTCATCACCCACGACCTGAACGAGGCCATGCGCCTGGGCGACCGGATCGCCGTCATGCGCGACGGCCGCATCGTCCAGATAGGCAGCCCCGAGGACATCCTCGTGCGGCCCGCCGACGACTACGTCCGCCGCTTCGTCGAGGACGTCGACCGCACCCGGGTGCTGACCGCCGGCTCCATCATGGAGGAGCCGCAGGACGGCCTCTCCCCGAAGGAGCTGCGCGCCACCGCGCCCGTCAGCGTCACCGAGGACACCCCCGTCGCCGAGCTGTTCGGTCCGTTCGCGACCGGCGACGACGCCGTGGGCGTCACCGACGCCGACGGCGACCTCGTCGGCCTCGTGGAGCGCGGCCGGCTGCTGTCCATCCTCGGCGACCAGGCCGGCGACGACGAGGGCGAGAAGGTGATCGCCGGTGCCTGAGATCGACTTCGGGTCCCGGGTCGAGTCGGTCGTCGACTGGCTCAAGGACCACCTCGGCTGGCTCTTCGACTTCATCGACACGGTCCTCACCGGCATGTACGACGGCGTCAACGCCGTCCTCGACGCGCCGGAACCGCTCGTCATGGCCGGCATCTTCGCCGTGATCGCCTTCTGGCTGCGCGGGCCGCTGCCCGCGGTGCTCGCGTTCGCGGGATTCGCCGTCATCGACTCGGTGCAACTGTGGCCCGAGGCCATGGAAACCCTGTCGATGGTGCTGGTCGCCACCGCGATCACCGTGGTGATCGCCGTGCCGCTGGGCATCTGGGCGGCCCGCAACAAGGTCGTCAGCACGGCCATCAGGCCGATGCTCGACTTCATGCAGACGATGCCCGCCTTCGTGTACCTGATCCCGGGCGTCATCTTCTTCTCCATCGGCATCACCCCGGGCATCATCGCCACCATCGTGTTCGCGATGCCGCCCGGCGTGCGCATGACCGAGCTGGGCATCCGGCAGGTCGACGCGGAACTCGTCGAGGCCGCCGAGGCGTTCGGCACCAGGCCCGCCGACACCCTGCGGCGCGTACAGCTGCCGCTGGCGCTGCCGACGATCATGGCCGGCGTCAACCAGGTCATCATGCTCGCGCTGTCGATGGTCGTCATCGCCGGCATGGTCGGCGGCGGCGGCCTCGGCGAGGTCGTCTACAACGCCGTCACCCGGGTCGCCATCGGCACCGGCTTCGAGAGCGGTCTCGTCGTCGTCATCCTGGCCATGTACCTGGACCGGATGACGGGCGCGCTCAACCAGCGCGTCTCGCCGCTCGGCCGGCGCGCGCTCGCCAAGACCGCGGCCGCGGTCGACCGGTGGAAGCTGCTGCACTACAAGCCGACCACCGCGATCGCCACCGTCGGCATCGTCGTGCTGGCGCTGCTCGCCGGCGGCCTGAACCTGGCCGAAAGCGACGACGAGGGCACCAAGCAGGAGGCCGCGGCCTCCACGGACGTCGGCCAGGGCCGGCAGATCGACATCGGCTACATCCCCTGGGACGAGGGCATCGCCTCCACCTTCCTGTGGAAGGAGGTGCTGGAGCAGCGCGGCTTCAAGGCCGAGGCCAAGCAGCTCGACCCGGGCCCGCTCTTCACCGCCGTCTCCGAGGGCCAGGTCGACTTCCAGACCGACGCCTGGCTGCCCGTGACCCACGAGCAGTACTGGGAGCAGTTCGGCGACAAGATGGAGGACCTGGGCTCGTGGTACGGGCCGACGACGCTGGAGCTGTCCGTCCCGTCGTACATGAAGGACATCAAGTCCCTGGAGGATCTGAAGGACCACAAGGGCGAGTTCGGCGGGAAGATCATCGGCATCGAGGCCAGCGCCGGCATGATGGGGATCCTCAAGGACAAGGTCGTCAACGAGTACGGCCTGGAGGACTGGGAGGTCGTCTCCTCGTCCACCTCCTCGATGCTCGCCGAACTGGAGCGCGCGTACGAGGCCGAGGAGCCGGTGGTCGTCACGCTCTGGTCGCCGCACTGGGCGTACAGCAAGTACGACCTGACCAAGCTGGAGGACCCGAAGGGCGCCTGGGGCTCCGGTGACGACGTGCACACCACCGCCCGCAAGGGCTTCGCCAAGGACGAGCCCGTCGTCGCCGACTGGCTGCGCGACTTCACCATGAAGGAGAAGGAGCTCACCAGCCTGGAGGAGATGATCGTCGAGGCCGGCGAGGGCAACGAGCAGGAGGCCGTCCGCGCCTGGCTGGAGCAGAACAAGGGCTACGTCGACAAGATCGCCCCGCTGCCCGAGGGCGGCAGCGGCGGCGGCACCCAGGGCAAGGACGCGGGCAAGACCGTGAACCTCGGGTACTTCCCGTGGGACGAGGCCATCGCCTCCACGTACCTGTGGCAGAACGTGCTGGAGGACCGCGGCTACAAGACCAACGTCAAGCAGCTCGACCCCGGCCCGCTCTACACCGCGCTCGCCGAGGGCCAGATGGACGTGCAGTTCGACGCCTGGCTGCCGGTCACGCACGAGCAGTACTGGGAGAGATTCGGCGACGACCTCACCGACCTCGGCTCGTGGTACGGGCCGACGACGCTGGAGTTGTCCGTCCCGTCGTACATGAAGGACATCAAGTCCCTGGAGGATCTGAAGGACCACAAGGGCGAGTTCGGCGGGAAGATCATCGGCATCGAGGCCAGCGCCGGCATGATGGGGATCCTGGAGGACAAGGTCGTCAACGAGTACGGCCTGGAGGACTGGGAGGTCGTCTCCTCGTCCACCTCCTCGATGCTCGCCGAGCTGGAGCGCGCGTACGACAAGAAGGAGCCCGTCGTCGTCACGCTCTGGTCGCCGCACTGGGCCTACGGCAAGTGGGACCTGACCAAGCTGGAGGACCCGAAGGGGGCCTGGGGCGAGGGCGACGACATCCACACCGTGGCCAAGAAGGACTTCGCCGAGGACTTCCCGGAGTTCCACGAGTGGCTGAAGGACTTCAAGCTCTCCGAGGAGGAGCTGTCCTCGCTGGAGGTCGAGATCCAGAACGGCGGCACCGGCAACGAGAAGGAGTCCGCCCGCACCTGGCTGGACGACAACCCCGAGGTCATCGACAGGATCGCACCGCTGTCCTGACCGAAGGGCGCCTCACCGGCCCGCGCCC
>NZ_JACBXC010000433.1 GCF_013870535.1 Streptomyces phytophilus
TGCCGCGCCACCAGGTCCCCGCGCGGGTGCGGGCCTTGATGCCGTACGGCTCCTGCGCCAGCTCGGTCACCCGGCTGCCGCGGAAGACCTCCACGTGGTGGGAGTTCTCGGCCAGTGCGGCCAGCGAGGCGGTCAGGGCGGACTGCGCGACGTGCAGCGGCGCGGGTCCGGCGGCCTCGCCGAACTCCACGCGCACCTGCGTCCGCCCGCCGCGCAGCACGCGCCAGCCGGTGAGCCGGGCACCCCGCTCGCCGGCCTCGGCGGCGCCGATGCGGTCGAGGAACGCGGCGGTGTGCGGGCGCAGTACGGCGGTACGGGCCGGGCGCGGACCCGCGGGCCTGCCGTCCTCCTCGGCGTCGCCCGCGGGGCGGTCGTCGAGGAGGACCGTGGGGACCGCGTGCCGTGCCAGAGCCAGCGCCAGGGCGAGCCCGACAGGGCCCGCCCCGACGATGATCACCGGGTCCACGGCGATGCGCCTCCGGCGCCATGGTGCCTACGTACTAAGGGTTTCGGAGCCGGGTGCGCGATCACACGAGGTATGCAACCCACTGCCGCACCCGGCAGTCAAGCCGAGGGCTTCCGGCCGCCCCCTCGGGCTACGTTCCCTGGCCTCCGCCGCCGTCTCCCCCGCCACCGGCGTCACCGCCGCCCAGGAGAGGAGCGGCCCCGCCCGCGCCGCCCAGGGCACCGCTCGCGGCGCCGGTGCTGAGGTCGTCCACGGCCGCGACCCCGACCACCGCGCCGGTGGTGCGCTTGCCGCGCCGGACCGCGCGCTCCAGCCAGCTCGCCAGCGACGTCAGGATGAAGTTCACGATCACGTAGATCGCCGCGACGATGATGAAGCTGGCGAACACGTTGGAGTAGTTGGACGCCAGCGTGCGCCGCTCGACGAGCAGCTCGCTGAAGCCGATCATCACGCCGCCGAGCGCGGTGTCCTTCACGATGACGACGAGCTGGCTGACGATCGCCGGCAGCATCGCGGTGACGGCCTGCGGCAGCAGCACCGAGCCCATCATCTGGCCCTTGCGCAGGCCGACGGCCTTGGCGGCCTCGGTCTGCCCCCGCGGCAGCGACAGGATGCCCGCGCGGACGATCTCGGCGAGCACGGCGGCGTTGTAGAGCACGAGCCCGGTGACGACGGCGTACAGGGGGCGCTGCTCGCTGCTGATGCCGGTGTACTCGGAGTAGAACTGGTTCGCGAACAGCATCAGGATCAGCACGGGGATGGCGCGGAAGAACTCCACGACCGCGCCCGCCGGCACCCGGACCCACGCGTGGTCGGACAGCCGCCCGATGCCGAACAGCGCGCCCAGCGGCAGCGCGATGAGCAGCGAGAGCCCGGCCGCCTTCAGCGTCTCGCCGAGGCCCGGCAGCAGGTACGTGGTCCACGCCTGGGAGTCCGTGAAGAACGGCTTCCACAGCGCCCACTCAAGCTGGTTCTTCTCGTTCAGCTTGTCGATGACCCACCACACGCCGAGCGCCATCACGGCGAGGAAGAGCACGGTGTAGACGATGTTGCGGACCTTGGCCTTCGGTCCGGGGGCGTCGTAGAGAACGGAGCTCATCGCTTGACCGCCACCTTCTTGCCGACCCAGCCGAGGAGGAGCCCGGTCGGCAGGGTCAGCACGACGAAGCCGAGCGCGAAGATCGCCGAGATGAGGAGCAGCTGCGCCTCGTTCTCGATCATCTCCTTCATGAGCAGCGCCGCCTCGGCGACGCCGATGGCCGCCGCCACCGTGGTGTTCTTGGTGAGCGCGATGAGGACGTTGGCGAGCGGGCCGACGACCGAACGGAACGCCTGGGGCAGCACGATGAGCATGAGGACCTGGGTGAAGCTGAGCCCGATGGCGCGGGCGGCCTCGGCCTGGCCGACGGGCACCGTGTTGATGCCCGAGCGCAGCGCCTCGCAGACGAACGCGGCGGTGTACGCGGACAGCCCGAGCACCGCGAGCCGGAAGTACTTGGCGTCGAAGTCGACACCGGCGCCGAGCGTGACACCGAAGACGTCGGCGAGTCCGAGGGCGCAGAAGACGATGATGACCGTCAGGGGGACGTTCCGGATGACGTTCACGTAGACGGCGCCGAAGCCCCGCATGAGCGGGACGGGGCTGACCCGCATGGCCGCCAGCATCGTTCCCCAGACGAGGGAGAACAGGCCGGACAGCAAGGTGAGTTTCACGGTGACCCAGAACGCGTCCAGGATCTGTGTGTCGTAATCGGAGATGATGTCCAACGTCAGTCCAGCGCTCTCGCCTTAAGTGGACGCGGTGGTGTGCCACCCGTGCGGGCGGCACACCACCGCTCTGACAGTGCGGCCGCACCGCCGGGGCGGTGCGGCCGGCTCGCTACTTGAGTTCGCCGATCTTCGGCGCCGGCTCGAAGTCGTAGTTCGCGGGGCCGAGGTTGGCGTCCATGAACTTCTCCCAGGAGCCGTCGGAGACCATCTTCTCCAGGGCGGCGTCGATGTCGGTCTTCATCTTCTCGTCGCCCTTCTTGACCCCGACGCCGTAGTTCTCGTTGCTCAGGTTCAGTCCGGCGAGCTTGAACTTGCCCTTGTTCGCCTCCTGCGCGGCGTAGCCGGCGAGGATGGAGTCGTCGGTGGTCAGGGCGTCGATCGAGCCGCCGGCGACCGCGTCGAGGCACTCGGAGTAGCCGGGCCGCTCGGCGAGCTGGGCCTTGGGCGCGATGGTGTCCTTGACGTTCTGCGCGGAGGTCGAGCCGGTGACCGAGCAGAGGGTCTTGCCGTTGAGGTCCTCGCCCTTGGTGATGTCGTCGTCGGCACGGATCAGCAGGTCCTGGTGGGCCAGCAGGTACGGGCCGGCGAAGTCGACCTTCTGCTCGCGCTCGTCCGTGATCGAGTAGGTCGCGGCGATCATGTCCACGTCGCCACGCTCCAGCATGGTCTCGCGGTCGGCGCTGATCGCCTCCTTCCACTCGATCTGGTCCTCGGCGTAGCCGAGTTCCTTGGCCACGTACGTGGCGACGTCCACGTCGAAGCCCGAGTAGGAGCCGTCGGGCTCCTTCAGGCCGAGGCCGGGCTGGTCGAACTTGATGCCGATGGTGATCTTGTCCTTGCCGCCGCCGTCACCGCTGTCGCCGCCGTCGTCGTCGGAGCCGCACGCGGCCGCGGTGACGGAGAGGGCGAGTGCGCAGGCAGCGGCCGCGCTGACTTTGCGGAGATTCATGGTGAGCATCCTTCTGTCTGGTGTGTTGCCGGCAGCTCAGTGGTGCAGGATCTTCGACAGGAAGTCCTTCGCCCGGTCGCTGCGAGGGTTGGTGAAGAACTGGTCGGGCGTCGTCTCTTCCACGATCTGGCCGTCGGACATGAAGACCACCCGGTTCGCCGCCGAGCGGGCGAAGCCCATCTCGTGCGTGACGACGACCATAGTCATACCGTCCCGGGCGAGTTGCTGCATTACCTCCAGCACCTCGTTGATCATTTCGGGGTCGAGGGCCGAGGTGGGCTCGTCGAAGAGCATCACCTTGGGCTCCATCGCCAGCGCGCGGGCGATCGCCACCCGCTGCTGCTGGCCGCCGGAGAGCTGCGCGGGGTACTTGTCCGCCTGGTTGCCGACGCCCACCCGGTCGAGCAGGGCCCTGGCGGAGGTCTCCGCGGCCGCCTTGTCCTTCCTGCGGACCTTGACCTGCCCGAGGGTCACGTTCTGCAGCACGGTCTTGTGTGCGAAGAGGTTGAACGACTGGAAGACCATGCCCACGTCGGCGCGGAGCTTGGCCAGCTCACGGCCCTCGGCGGGCAGCGGCTTGCCGTCCAGGGTGATGCGGCCGGAGTCGATGGGCTCCAGCCGGTTGATGGCGCGGCACAGCGTGGACTTCCCGGACCCCGACGGCCCGATGACGACGACGACCTCGCCGCGCGCGATCGTCAGGTCGATGTCCTGGAGCACGTGGAGCGCACCGAAATGCTTGTTGACGTTTTCCAGCACGACCAGCGGTTCACCCGCAGCCGGAACGGCGTCCTTGGCCATCGAAACCTCGGTCATCCGCGTCTTGCTCCGTCCTCTTCGGTTGCCTGGACCTTAGTGAGCAGCCTCGACCAGCGTCATCACATCTGAGGGGAAATTGAGCATAACGATCCGGCTGCAATCGGACACAATGGGTGGAATCGGGACGCCGCTCTCCGTACTCGTCACATAACGGAAACCGCTGGGTGACCTGGCCGGACTTGACGCGGCGGGGCCGTATCCGCCTGTATTCGTGTGCGGGCTGAGACGATACGCGAGAGAGGGAACGGGAGGGTCGATGAGGCTGCTGCTCGTCGAGGACGACGACCACGTGGCCACCGCGCTCTCCGCGGTGCTGGCCCGGCACGGGTTCGAGGTGGGCATGGCCCACAGCGGCCAGGAGGCGCTGCAGGAGCTGCTGCACAGCGAGCTGGCGCCGTTCGACGTGGTGCTGCTGGACCTGGGGCTGCCCGACCAGGACGGCTTCGAGGTGTGCGGACGCATCCGCAAGCTGACCGGCACGCCCGTGATCATGGTGACCGCGCGCTCCGACGTCCGGTCCCGCATCCATGGGCTCAACCTGGGTGCCGACGACTACGTCGTCAAGCCGTACGACACGGGCGAGC
>NZ_JACBXC010000434.1 GCF_013870535.1 Streptomyces phytophilus
CAGGGATGATAGGACTCCACGGAGCCTTACCGATTATTTCGTCGTCCGAATAGAGCGGGCCCTTTCTCGGCAGTCCGCGGTGCACCAACAGACCGGCATTACGGGGCCGAAGCAGTACCTCACGGACTCCATGGGCACGCCAGTCCGTTCCCCGTGATGTCCGGATGCCTTGAGAGCGCAAGTCGCGCGCAATTTCCCTGAGCGGCACTCCTGCCTGTACAGCCCTGCCCATTTGCACGATGAGTGCCGCCTCTGCGGGATTGACGGTCACGGTGTCCGGCTCGAAACCGAATGGACGCCTGCCGCCTCGGTTCTTCCCCTCTCGTGCCAGCCGTAGGTGGGCCATACGAACACGCTCCGAGCGATGCTCGGATTCGTATCGGGCGATGGTGCACAATTGACGGGCCACCATACGTCCGATCGGTGTGTTCAGGTCGATGATTCCTGCTGTGACCGTCTCCGTCTTGATATCCCTCGGTTCAACGAGGTTGATGTACTCCTCTAATTCAATGTTGCTACGGTGCAGCCGGTCTGTGTGCCAACACAGCACAACGTCTGCCTTTCCGGCTGCGATGTAGTCCAGCAACTGCAAGTATCGCGGGCGCGGCTGACCTGAGTACGCCGATATGTCATTGTCAGAGAAGACCTTGGTCACCTCGTAGCCGAAACGGTCGGCCAGCGCCCGGCACTGCTCTTCCTGTTCCCGAACTCCAATGCCCTCTTCGAGGCTGCCGCGCCGCCTGTCCCGACTGATGCGCACGTACACCGCCGCCCGAACCGCGCTCTCCGTACCCATGTCTCCGCCTCCTGAGTCCGTGGTCTCTTCTTCCACTACTCAGCGTGAGACGGAGAAGTGTCACAGTCCAGGGTCCGCCTTGGCGTAGCGGCTGCCGGCGAGGTCGTCGGCGGGGGCGAGTTCCACCCTGCCGTCTGCGGGCTGCTGCGGGTAGGACGGTGGCGCGGCGTCGGCGGCCATGGCTCCCCCTTCAGGCCAGCGCCGGGATGACGTACTTCCCGTACGCGTCGACGGTGGACTCCTTCGCGTCGTGCATCGCGTAGATCGCGAACTGGTGCACGCCCAGTTCCCGCAGCCGGCCCAGCTTCTCCAGGTGCGCCTCGACGGGGCCCAGGATGCAGAAGCGGTCGACGATGTCGTCCGGTACGAAGTCGGTGGAGGGGTTTCCGGCGCGGCCGTGGTGGGAGTAGTCGTAGCCCTTGCGCTGCTTGACGTACGCCGTCAGCGCCTCGGGGACGACGTCGGAGTGCTCGCCGTAGCGGTCGACGAGGTCGGCGACGTGGTTGCCGACCATGCCGCCGAACCAGCGGCACTGCTCGCGCGCGTGCGCCAGCGCCTCGGGGGTGCCGTCCGTGACGTACGCGGGGGCGGCGACGCAGATCGTCAGGTCGTCCGGGTCGCGGCCGGCCTGGGCGGCGGCGGTGCGGACGGCCTTGACCATGAACTCCGTGAGGTAGACGTCGGACAGTTGCAGGATGAAGCCGTCCGCGACCCGGCCGGCGAGCGCCAGCGCCTTCGGCCCGTACGCGGCCATCCACACCGGCAGCCGGCCGTTCTCGACCCACGGCAGGCTCAGCGTCGTGCCGGCCTCGCGGTCCACGACGGCCTCGCGGCCCTCGGCGAGGTCGCGGATGGCGCGGATGGCGTCGCCGAGGCGGGCCAGGGTGTTCGGCGGGCGGCCGGCGACGCGCATGGCGGAGTCGCCCCGGCCGATGCCGCAGACGGTGCGGTTGCCGTACATCTCGTTGAGGGTGGCGAAGGCGGAGGCGGTGACCTCCCAGGCGCGGGTGCCGGGGTTGGTGACCATGGGGCCGACGGTGAGCCGGTCGGTGTGCTCCAGGATGCGGCTGTAGATGACGTACGGCTCCTGCCACAGGACGGTGGAGTCGAACGTCCAGCCGTAGCGGAAGCCGTTCTGCTCGGCGCGGCGCATGAGGGCGACGACGGCGGATGCGGGCGGGTCGGTCTGCAGCACGAGTCCGAAATCCACTTCGGCCCCCTTTGGTCACGATGCCGGAGGTGTGGGTCTGGTGGCTGGTTTCTAGAGGAACTGGCAGGTGCCGCGCGGGATGTACTGGCCGTGTCCCGCGTGGCCGGTGAACTCGCGTGCCTTGAGGACTGTTTCGCCGCGGGAGAGCACGGTCTCGACGCGGCCGGTGATCTCCTTGCCCTCGTACGCCGAGTAGTCGACGTTCATGTGGTGGGTGGCGGCGGAGAGCGTCTGGCGGGCCTCGGGGTCGTAGATGACGATGTCGGCGTCGGAGCCGGGGGCGATGGTGCCCTTGCGGGGGTACAGGCCGAACATCCGCGCGGGGGTGGCGCAGGCGATGTCGATCCAGCGGCGGCGGGTGAGGTGCCCGTCGAGCACCGCCTGGTGGAGGAGGTCCATCCGGTTCTCCACGCCCGGCAGGCCGTTGGGGATCTTGGAGAAGTCGCCGCGGCCCAGTTCCTTCTGGTCCGCGAAGCAGAAGGGGCAGTGGTCGGTGGAGACGACCTGGAGGTCGTCGGTGCGCAGGCCGCGCCACAGGGCGGCCTGGTGCTCGCGGGGGCGCAGGGGCGTGGAGCAGACGTACTTGGCGCCCTCGAAGTCCGGCTCGGCGAGGTTGTCGGTGGACAGGAAGAGGTACTGCGGGCAGGTCTCGCCGAAGACGGGCAGGCCGGCGTCGCGGGCCTGCGCCAGTTCGGCGACGGCCTCCTCGGCGGAGACGTGCACGACGTACAGCGGGCTGCCGGCGACCCGGGCGAGCTGGATGGCGCGGTGCGTGGCCTCGGCCTCCAGCAGGACCTTGCGCACCTCGCCGTGGTGGCGCGGGTCGCTCTTGCCGGCCTTGAGGGCCTGTTCGACGAGGACGTCGATGGCGATGCCGTTCTCGGCGTGCATCATGATCAGCCCGCCGTTGCCGGCGGCGCGCTGCATGGCGCGCAGGATCTGGCCGTCGTCGCTGTAGAAGACGCCGGGGTAGGCCATGAACAGCTTGAAAGAGGTCACGCCCTCCTCGACCAGGCCGTCCATCTCCTTGAGCGTGTGCTCGTTGACGTCGGAGAGGATCATGTGGAAGGCGTAGTCGATGCTGCACCGGGCGTCGGCCTTCGCGTGCCAGGCGTCCAGTCCCTCGCGCAGCGCGCTGCCCTGCTTCTGGACGGCGAAGTCCACGATGGTCGTCGTGCCGCCCCAGGCGGCGGCGCGGGTGCCCGTCTCGAACGTGTCCGAGGCGAACGTGCCGCCGAACGGCAGCTCCATGTGGGTGTGGGCGTCGACGCCGCCCGGGATGACGTACTTGCCGGTGGCGTCGAGCACGGCGGCGCCGGCGCGCCAGCCGGCGGCGGCGTCGCTGCCGTGCGCGGCGAGGGCGATGACGCGGCCGTCCTCGACGAGCACGTCGGCGTGGATCTCGTCGGCGGCGGTGATGACCAGCCCGCCGGTGATGACTGTACGGCTCACGGCCTCTGCTCCCTTCCGGCGGCGCGACGTCACCAGGGGTCTACACCCGTAGAGTCGAGCTGCGTGCGAAGACCGTAGAAGCATGGCACCGCGCTCGGCAATACCGCGGCAGCCGCCCTTCGCCACCGCGTGGCGCGGTCCGGGCCCCCGGCCGCGGCCCGCGGCGCGCCGTACCCGTGCGTTCTGCACACCTTGTTCATGACAGCGGTGACTACTGCCGGTGCACGTCCGGCTGCAATCCTTCGTGGGCGCAGTCACCGGATTCGGCCTTGGGGGGAAATGGACAAGCGATACGAGGCGTTCTGCCTGGCCGACGAGTATTTCTACGAAACTCCGGACCGGCTGACCGGTGCCGCCGGCGCACCCGCCGCGCTCTTCCCCGTCGCCCGCCGGGAAACTCCCGGGGAATGGGTCGACGCGTGGTCCGGGGACTGGCGCCAGCTCCAGCCTCTGGCCGATCGCCGCTGGCCGGAGCAGGGCTGGAAGATCCATGTCTCGGCCCGCCTCGACAACGCCGACCGGGTCGGCACGTACATCTGGGACTACTGCGTGCCGCGCGGCATTCCGTTCAAATTCGTGCCAGGAAAGCAACTTCTCTACCTCCGGAACTCCAAGTACGCCAGCCGCACGATCAGCGGCAAATTCGCCACGATCTATCCGCGCGACGACGAAATGCTGCACACGGTGCTGCGTGAGCTGGGCGGGCAACTGGCCGCGGAGGACGGCCCGTACATCCTCACCGATCTGCGCTGGCAGGGCGGCCCGCTGCACGTGCGCTACGGGGGCTTCGCCCCGCGCTACTGCGTGGGCGCCGACGGGGCGCGTCCCGGCCGTGGCGGCGAGCGCGCCGGGCTGCTGCGCGGCTGGACCGGGTCCGCGCTCTTCTTCGTCCGGCTGTACAAGCGCACCCGCGACCCCGCGCTGCTGGACGCCGCCGCGGCGCGCGCGGCGGTGCTGCCCGCCGTCCGGATGCGCTACTACGCTCAACCCGGCCTGTTCCAGGGGCGGGCCGGGATGCTCCTGCGCCTCGGCCGCACCGCGACCCCCGGACATCGTGGTGCGAGCAGGGCGCACAACCCGGCGGGTATACCGACCGCACGCCCCCGTCCGGGCCCTTGACAG